>DATCTV010000028.1 GCA_036567785.1 Desulfomonilia bacterium
ATGCCTCCGGCAGCCTTGACTCCTCCTCCCTGCATGCTCACAAGAAATCATGGCCGACGGCGGGGGAATGGCCTTTTTCAACCTCAAGCAAAGGAATATCTGTGAAAGGAGAAAATCAAGACCATGGTTTGAGAAAAAATCTGTCGGGTATAAAAAGGAAATTCCACCTTATCTTAAATCATCTTTGGTCTGGACAACGGGGTTCACTTTAAATCAGGGTAGTAAACAACTATATCATTGGTCCGAAAGTATTTTTCAGAAACCCGAAAAATATTCTGAGCAGAAGGAATATCGATTTGCCCTAGTCGGTGATTATTCCACGATTGAGTTCAAGGAAATCAAGCTGTCACTTGGATCTTGCGACAACCTTATATCGGTAGTCAAAAGAAAGTACCGATGATGCCAACAAAAGGTGCAAATATTGACTTTATTTACAGATGATAGACTCATACAGTCCGACGGAAAAATTGCCTGTCTGTACTATATCTTTTGGGTTATCTTCTAGGGTTTGCATTCTTCCATCCCTCGACAATTTCCAAGGTTACAGGCCTTTCGGAAATCGAGACATGCCTTTCCCATATCGCCTTTGCCTGCCCACATCAGACCCCTACCGATATAGGCAACAGCTAGGGATGGATTGATTGTAATGGCATGGGTAAAATCCTTAATGGCAATGTCAAGCTCGCCATTCATACCCCACGCAGCACCCCGGTTGCAATAAGCATCTGCATAGGTAGGGTTGATTTCAATGGCCTTCGTGAAGTCCTTTATAGCGATTACATATTCACCTTTGTTTGACCATGCGTTACCTCGGTTATAATATGCCTCTGAAAGGGTTGGGTTAATTTCTATGGCTCTGGTGAAATCCTTAATTGCCTGTTCATAATCACCTTTACCACTCCATGCAATCCCCCTGTTGGAATATGCTTCTGCAAAGGATGGATTGATCTCAATGAACCGAGTGAAGTCATTTATGACATTGTTAAATTCGCCTTTCATACCCCACGCCAGACCCCGGTTATAATATGCCTCTGCAAGAGATGGATTGATTCCTATGGCACTGGTAAAATCCTTCATTGCAATGTCAAACTCACCTTTCATCCTCCACTCATTACCCCGATTGCAATAGGCTTCTGCATAGGATGAGTTGATCTGAATAGCATTGGTATAGTCCTTAATAGCGCGGTCATATTCGCCTTTGTCTGACCATGCATTTCCCCGGTTGTAATAAGCTCCTGCAAAGTTAGGATTTTGTTCAATTGCACTTGTATAATCCTGAATGGCTCGCTCTTTATCACCTTTGTCATACCATGCAACTCCTCGGTTGTTATAGGCCGTTGAAAATAAAGGGTCAATTTCAAGTGCCTTGTTAAGATATTTGATTGCATTGTCAGGATCAGAATATTTGCCATCTTTCCAAAGACTACTAGCTTTTTCAAACCATCCTACAGCCTCTATTCTCTGTGAGTTCTCCTTGAATTCTTTCTTGAGTTCGGCCTTCTGCTTTTCATCGGCATTGGACTTTTCCAGTTCCCTATTCTTCTCTTCAAGGAGTTTTACCTTTGCGAGAAGCTCAGTCTCCCTTTTCTGACTTTCAGTGTATTTTTGCATAAGCTCACGGTCGCCTAGCATTGTTTTTATCCGTTCATTCAGAACGCTTGTATCCACATCCACTTTCGTTTCTATGATAATTCCGAATGCATCACCCTCTGTGAAGTTCTTCTGCGAAACCACTTCAACCTTAAGAATGCCGGCGGAAAGGGCAAGTATTTCATCTTTGTCAATCTTGCTGTCCTTTACTACAGTGAGGCTTTCAAGATATGTCCCCGCCTTTTCAAGGACGTTTCTTTTTGCCTTTGCTATAGCCGCTGTTCGGGCGTCATCAGGCGATTGGCTGCCTCCGAATGTCTGCTTTACGGTTTCAGTGAAGGTCTTTATCTCTGCATAAGCCGGAGATGCAATAGCTATCACGAGTATTACAACAATAATGAATTGCCTGATTTTCATGTCCAACTCCTTAATGAAACATATCAATCATTCAGATTATTCATCTTTTTCAATCAAGGCGCGGCGCTTATCTTCGGGAATGCCTTTAACCCTATCAACAGCCATTATGTACTGCTCTGTCTCAAGTGACATCAAAACGTAAAGCGTGCCATTTGGGCTTGTCCATGAATCAGTCATTTCTATACCCGAGAGTGTGTTGTTCGATATTTCAACTATCACTTCCTCAATATGCTGAGTGTCAATGCTGCCTGCAGTGTTTGATACTGATGACCTGTAGTCGGTTAACACAGATTCTATCCTTGTGCTTAGCTTCTTTGAAATATCTGCCTTGGCCTTCGTTTTCGCTACAATCAGGGCTTCCCCCGGATCAGCCCCGGCAGCAGAACCGACGCCGCATAAGGCAGGATGACCTGTCTTTTGGATAAAGTACCCGGCGCAATCTTTTGTAACCCAATCAGGGGCCCCGGCGAACTCCTTTTTTACAGGGTTTGTTGCACAGCTTTGCAATAACATCATCAGACAAAACAAATTGAATATAAAGGTTCCCTTCATTCTCACACGCATGTCCTTTTATATCATAATTGGAATGTCAGTGAAAAATAATAAGCACGACTACCGCTCATCTGTATTTTTCATATTGACATCAGACATATAATTGTACAACTGTTTTGTACAACAAGTCTTATGGGAGGACCTATGCTGGTTGTAAATGTCAGCGAGTTCAGGAGCAATCTTCAGTCGTTTTTAGGTAAAGTAAAATCCGGAGAGGAAATGACGCTTACATCAAGGGGAAAAGCCATTGCCCAGATAATCCCTGTCGCGGACAAAAAGGAAAGCGCAAAGAAGAAGCTCTTATCCATGAGAACAAAATGTGTCGTAGGCGATGTCACGTCGCCCCTGGGTGAATCGTGGGAGGCCTTGAAGTGATCCTGCTTGATACATGCGCCCTTATTTTTGATGCACTCACACCTGAAAGGTTAAGCAAAAAGGCCGCACGGTCGATTGAAGAAGGCGACGAAACAAACGAACTGTTCTGTTCGGACATTTCACTCTGGGAGATAGCCATGCTGATAGAAAAAGGCAGACTTTCCCCCGGTACCGCAACCGATGATTTCCTTAAAAGCATGCTGGATTCAAGGGGAATCAAAACGCTGACGATTACGCCAACGATTGCCTACCTTTCAGCTTCATATAAGCATTTTAAACACAATGACCCGGCAGACAGGATAATAGCCGCAACCGCACTGACAAACAAATGCCCGGTTGTCACAAGCGATTCATTGCTGAAAAAAATAAAGGGATTGAACATAATCTGGTGAAACAGGGAAAAATCTCAGACGACCCGGACTACAAATATTCTTTACGGCGCGTCAGAACAAAGCAGGTCAAGGAGTGACGAAGGCGAGAAGCGAAACATACTTTTAGCGTATGTTGCAGCGACGAGCCAAGGAACGACGCAGAGATGCGAAGTTATCATGCGCCGTACTCAGCTTTCGATGCCTTTCCTCGCTTGAACCCCTTTGTTATAGTAATGTTTTATATCCTGCATCTCGGTAATCAGATCCGCTGCATCATACAGGTTGGTATTTACACTGCGCCCCGTCAGGACAAGTTCCATCCCCGAAGGCCTTGATTCTATTATCTGGCGTACTTCGGCCTCTGTTATAAGGTTGAACATGATAGCGGTCATCACCTCGTCAAGGACGAGTATGTCACAGAGCTTTCCTTTGATGATTTCCTTTATTCTTTTTATCGCCGCCTGAGCCCTTCTTACATCGGCCTCGTCCGGCGGATCGGTCAGTCTGCAGAACTGAGGATGGCCGTACTGTTCAATTATCACGAGGCCGGCCAGCATTCCCACGCTGTCCAGTTCACCATAATGCTGTCCCTTCATGAACTGTACGATTATGGTTTTCAGGCCGTGGCCTGCCGCACGCAGAGCAAGCCCCAGTGCCGCCGTAGTTTTGCCCTTGCCGTTTCCAGTATATATGTGAACGCAGCCTTTTCCTATCCCGCTCACATGTTCCTCCTGTAGCGGCCTCCGATTTCGTATAATGCGGCCGTTATCTGGCCCAGGCTGGCGACCCGAACCGTATCGATCAGTTCTTCGAAAATATTGCCGCCTGAAAGTGCTACTTCCTTCAGTCGTTTGAGTGCATACGGCGCCTTCTGTCTGTGCCTTTTCTGAAAGGCCCTCAGGTTATTGAGCTGCGCCATCTTCTCTTCGTTTGTCGCGCGCGTCAACGCAACGCAGGCACCGGGCCTGTCCTCCTGCCCCTCGTTATCGGGGTTCTCGAACGTATTCACGCCGATTATAGGCAGTTTACCGTTGTGCTTGAGGTGCTCGTAATGAAGCGACTCCTGCTGAATCTTGGCCCTCTGGTAATGAACTTCCATCGCACCGAGCACACCTTTCCTTTCGCTTATGCGCTCGAATTCCTGAAGCACGGCCTCTTCAACCGCATCTGTCAGCCATTCGAGGAAGAATGAGCCCTGCGCCTGGTTCTCGTTTTTGGACGGGCCGAACTCGCGGTTTATGATAAGCTGTATGGCCATTGCCCGGCGCACCGACTCCTCGGTTGGTGTTGTGACCGCTTCGTCATATGCGTTCGTATGGAGCGAATTGCAGTTGTCGTTCAGCGCGGTGAGCGCCTGAAGCGTGGTCCTTATGTCATTGAACTGCATTTCCATACTGTGAAGGGAACGCCCCGAGGTCTGGATGTGGTACTTGAGCTTCTGCGCCCTTTCGTCGCCCTTATAGAGGTCCCTCATGGCTATGGCCCATATCCTGCGTGCCACCCTCCCGAGCACGCTGTATTCGGCATCCATGCCGCTTGAGAAGAAGAATGAGAAGTTCTTGGCGAACTCGGTCACGTCCATACCCCTGGACATGTAATATTCGACATAGGTGAAGCCGTTGGCCAGTGTGAACGCAAGCTGGCTTACCGGATTGGCGCCGGCCTCGGCTATGTGGTAACCGCTTATGCTGACCGAGTAGAAGTTGTTTACGTCGTTATCGATGAAGTACTGCTGTATGTCGCCCATCATTTTAAGAGCGAATTCGGTTGAGAATATGCATGTGTTCTGGCCCTGGTCTTCCTTTAATATGTCCGCCTGGACCGTACCCCTTACATTCGACATGACCCACTTCTTAAGACTTGCGAGTTCATCCTTATCCGGCTTGCGGCCGTGTTCCTTAACGAACTTCTCAACCTGCTGGCCTATGGCGGTATTGAAGAAGAATGCAGCCATGATAGGGGCAGGCCCGTTGATGGTCATCGAAACGCTTGTAAGCGGTGAGCACAGGTCAAAGCCAGCATAGAGCTTTTTCATATCATCGAGCGTGCATATGCTGACCCCGCTTTCGCCGATCTTGCCGAAGATGTCAGGCCTCTCGTCAGGGTCTTCGCCGTAGAGCGTAACACTGTCGAATGCGGTTGAAAGCCTCTTCGCATCATCGTTTCTGCACAGGTAATGGAAGCGCCTGTTGGTGCGCTCCGGCGTGCCTTCGCCTGCAAACTGCCTTTTCGGGTCTTCCCAGTCGCGCTTGAACGGAAATACGCCTGCAGTGTACGGGAACGAGCCCGGGACATTCTCTTTTCTGACCCACCTGTATATTTCACCCTTGTCCCTGTAATCGGGAAGGGCGACCCTCGGCACTTCGAGGCCGGAAAGCGTAGTGCTTCTGAGAGGAACCCTTATATCCTTTCCCCTGACAGAGTAGCTGTAGTTCTTTGCGGCGTAGTGTTTCGACTCCGCTTCCCATTCCCTGAGCAGTTTTATGTCCTCCTGACGGATCTGGGTCTCCATCTTCCGCATGATCCCCGTGATATGGCTTTTATCCGCCCCTTCCGCATCCCCGGCCAGGTCCTTCAATGCCGCATATTTCCTGATCAGGTCTGATGTATCATCGGTATGCTTGTGGTAGGCCCTGACAACCCGGGCAATCTCCCTCAGATACTGGTCCCTTTCGGGCGGAACAATCCCGGCTCTGGGCTTTTCCTTTATCTCTTCCGGCATCACGGGGAGATTCCAGTTAACACCGCCTTTTTCCGCAACGAGTTTCATCAGGAAAGCAAAAGCCCTGTCCGAACCTTTGTCATCATATCTGCTTGCTACCGTGCCGAAAACCGGCATGTCCTCTTCGGGTCTGTCGAAGAGTTCGTGGTTTCTCATATACTGTTTTCTCACGTCCCTGAGGGCATCAAGGGCCTTCTGCTGTTCGAACTTGTTCAGCACAACCATGTCGGCATAGTCGAGCATGTCAATCTTTTCAAGCTGCGAGGGAGCGCCGTATTCGCTTGTCATCACGTATACGGAACAGCTGCTGATCTTTGATACGGCCGCATCCCCCTGGCCTATGCCGCTGGTCTCGACCATCACCATGTCATAGCCTGCGGCCTTCACTATATCTATCGCATCATTGATGGCTATTGAGAGTTCGTCCTTTGAAAGCCTTGTCGCCATGGAGCGCATGAACACCCTGTCATTTTCGATTGAGTTCATGCGGATGCGGTCACCCAGCAGGGCGCCTCCGCTCTTTGAGCGTGACGGATCGACAGAGATTATAGCAATCGTCTTGTCCGGATAGAATTCAATGAACCTGCGGACCATCTCGTCGATAAACGAGCTCTTGCCTGAGCCGCCCGTGCCGGTAATGCCCACGACCGGTATTCCGTCGGCAGGCCTTATATGGCGTCTGAGCTCTTCATAACGTTTGCTGAAGCCCATCACGCTCGCTTCCGCCATGCTTATGAGGCGTCCAATCTTCGCCTGATTCATGTCTTTCAATGAGGATATGTCTGCTTCGACATCAGGAATCCGCACTCCACGGGCGATGGAAATCATATGATCGATCATTCCCCTCAAACCCATCTTTTTGCCGTCGAGCGGGGAATATATCTTAGCAACGCCGTAAGCCTGGAGTTCGGCTATTTCTTCGGGTACGATAACACCGCCGCCGCCCCCGAAGACCTTGATGTATTCGCATCCGTTTTCCTTAAGGAGATCTATCATATACTTGAAGAACTCCATATGCCCGCCCTGATAAGAGCTCATGGCGATTGCGTGGGCACCCTCCTGGATGGCTGCTCGTACGACCTCGTTGACACCCCTGTTGTGGCCTAAATGTATCACTTCTGCGCCTGCATCCTGCAGGATTCTTCTGATGATGTTGATCGAGGCGTCATGCCCGTCGAAGAGGGCCGCCGCAGTAACGAATCTCACCGGCTCAAGCTTGCTTTTATCCATATTTATCTCCTGGCGAAATACTTAAAATCCTTCAAATCCCTGTTGAACTTCACTCATCGCCCGTGCACGTGCAACACGGAGGAGACCAAAGCTATAGCACGGTGCAATGAAATGTCAAATGCCTGTTTTCAGGCTTTTATCCCTCATCAATTCGCTTTTAATCAACGGACCGGCCATGTGTCTGACTCTTCAATTATCGAGAGGAATGCCTCTGCTATATCAGGATCGAACATCTTTCCGCTGTTGTCTTTGATGAAGTCCGTCACCTCTTCTTTTGTCATGGCCTTTCTGTATGGCCGGTCTTCAGTGATGGCGTCATAGACATCCGCCACCGCTATTATCCTTGCAAACAAGGGTATCGATTCCCCCCTGAGCCCTTCCGGATAGCCTTTGCCGTCCCAACGTTCATGGTGGTACATTATGCCGGAAAGAATATTTTCGTACGAAGGAATGTCCCTGATTATACCGGCCCCTGCCGCAGGATGGCCCCTGATTATGGAAAATTCCTCTTCCGTGAGCCTGCCGGGCTTGTCCAGAATAGCTTCGGGTACGGCTATCTTGCCTATGTCATGGAGGACGGCAGACACGATGAGATTGTCCATGACCTCATCACTGAGGCCGAGCCTCCAGCCGATCATCATCGTATACCTGGTGACCCTCTCGCTGTGGCCCGCAGTCCATCGCGATTTTGCGTCGATTGATCGGGTGAGCGCGGTCAGTATGCCCAGCATCAGATCTTCCCGCTCCTTCATGGCCGCACGTATGCTTGCGGCCATTGAATTGAGCGAGTCTGCAAGCTTGCCTATTTCATCCCTGCTCTCCGTATGGAACTCCCGCTCGAAGTTGCCTGACGCAATAATCCTGGCTTCACGGGAAAGCTCCTCAACAGGCCTGACAATTCCCCGGCCGAACAAAAGCCCTATCAGATATGAAAGAATCAGCAGCAGAATGCAGAACATTATGTTCTGGCCCGGGTTCTTTTTTACAAATTCGATTATGGAAGGCCGGGCTATGCTGTATGTGAGCACATAGCTGTATTTGTCGACAGGTCTTGTAAGGTTGTCTACTACTTTCAGCGTGTCCGAGAATCCGAAATTTACTCTTGATAACGATATCTTCCTGCCAGTCAGACTCTGATCAAGTTTACTGATAATATCAGGGTCTTTTATTTCATCTGTATGAAAGATATTGTCATCCCCCATATATATTTCTGACCAGACGCCGAAGGCTTTGTAATAGAGCCTTATATCGTCAATGGAATTCATCCCTGAAGAAAACTCAGCAAACAGGTTTACAGCCTTCATTGCATCCTTGTCTTTGACATCGAGAAGGCCCAGAAGACTGTCCCCCCTGTTATCAGGGAAAAGCGAAAAAATGCTGTCTTCAAATCTTCTGGTTACAAGGTTTACGATATCACCTGATCCCAGGGTAAATAGAATGATAAACGCCATATATCCGATTACAATACCGAAAAGAGTGAGCGTAAAGGCCATGCGTCTGGCAATCGTGGGCCTTAAGAAACACTTCAATCTCGAGGATTTGATATCCATACTCCCTTCCGTCTCATTGATCCTGCTGCGATGACAACCCTTCCTTGATGCTGTCCCTTATATATCCTATTACATCCATATTATTCAAAGGGACACTCTCAAGCGTCTCCCTGATTTCCCTGGTATCGAAAGTATATTCATAAGCATTCTTCCTGTAAGTAAAAAGAATGTCGACGTCCGGCCTTTCGAGAATAAGAGCGATAATCGCACCCGCGACATCGCCTGTGGGCTGCCTGTCGATATGGGAATGTCTGAATTCGGCCGAGATCAGAGTCCCTCTGCCGGGTTCGGATTCGATTTTAAAATCACCATCTGCCTGAAGGGCCGCCTGTTTGAGCATGGGAAGACCAAGCCCAATCCTCCTTACTTTTTTCGTAGTAAAAAATGGGTCCAGGGCTTTTTCAATCTCGTCAGCGTTCATCCCGCAGCCGTTGTCCTTTATGCTTATTGTAAGCCTGTCGTTTATCATGTCTTCAATAAGCGAAATCTCGACCAGGCTTGCGCCGGCCCTCAATGAATTCTGCGAGATGTCAAGTATGTGAAGCGCGAGTTCAATCATTGCCCCTCCAGAACATATCTTCCTTCCTCGCCTTTCAGCGCCATCCTGATCTCGTCAAAGCTCGGAGCCTCGATGAAAAACACAGTAGGAGAGCTGCCGATGTCCGTTGTAAAATGGGCATCCGATGACGTTATAAAGGTGTAGCCGGACAACTCGGGATATAGTTCCCTCCCTTTTTTTATTCCCGTCCTTGCAGATATCTCGAGCGCATCGAATGCAGCGTCTGGCGGGACAAACCCGAGCTGGCCGAGAACACTGAAACTCTCACGGTCGATATGCGAGGCAATGGCAAGACCGTCAAAACCATGGATTGCATCCACAACAGAATTCAGGGAAAGACCTGTAGCACCTATCAACAGACGGGGATTGAAACCTTCCACTTCACCCGCTTCGTTAACGATAGCCTGAACACCGAACACGTCCTCGTCATTTTCCCCCGTCAGATTTTCATAAACAACTTTCTGGAAAGAGAGAAGGTCTTCAAGAGTTTTAAAAAGCGCTATCGTATGAACCTCTTCCATGCTCGTCACTTCCATGCCTGGAAGTACAACCAGACCGGTTCCTTTTGCAGCGTTCATGACATACGGCGCATTCTCAGATGAATTATGGTCGCATACAGCTATGACATCGATTTTCTTTTCGAGTGCCTTTCTGATGACGGCGGAAGGATGCATGTCGAGTTCTGCGCACGGAGAAAGGCATGTATGTATATGAAGGTCGCAGGAAAATTTTCGCATCATCCTGCCTTTAAAAAAATGAGGGCCCTAGGAAGCCCCGAGGAGTTTGAATATCCTGCCGGTGACTTCAAAAGCGGACAGTTTGCTCCCCAGTATCGGGATGCCTTCCTTTACCGCCTTGCTCAGGGTATCGGCATCGGGTCTGGCCCCCTGAACGACAATAACCGCGGAAAGCTCCTTAAGAGTTGCAACGGCAACTGTATTCTGGTGGACCTGCCTTGTAACCCACACATTGTCCTTTCTGGCGTTTGCCATGACATCGCTCAACAAGTCGCCCGAGTAGCCTCCGTCAACAGGCCTGTCAAGCATGTCTTTGCAGCAGAAAACATCAAGACCCAGGCTTTCGACAATTGTTTTAACATCCATATTAAAGCGCATCCTTTTCAGCAATTTTTATTATGCTTTTTACGGTTGTCCCCTTGCCGACTTCCGAACTTATCTCGAATATATCTGAAAACTTCTTTATATTCGGAAGCCCCATTCCGGCCCCGAAACCCATCTCCCTTACCTGATCGTCAGCCGTTGAAAATCCTTCTATCAGCGCCCTTTTTATATCGGGAATACCCGCACCTTTGTCTGTCGCCTCAATGGTGATCGTGCCGTTTTCAACAATGAAAGATATCGTCCCCACATCCGCATAAGAAATGATGTTCACCTCGGCCTCAAATGCCACGACCGCCGCCTTTCTTACCGCTTCTTCCGGGACGCCGTGCTCCTTCAATATCTTTTTTATCTGGCTTGAAATCAATCCGGCATCAATGAACTCGCGACCTTTTACGGTAAAATATCCTCCGAAGCTTTTATCAGACACCACAGGTATTATCTCCGCTGCAGA
Organism: Desulfomonilia bacterium; assembly: GCA_036567785.1. Lineage (NCBI taxonomy): Bacteria > Pseudomonadati > Thermodesulfobacteriota > Desulfomonilia > Desulfomonilia bacterium. The sequence continues at coordinate 10,939 of DATCTV010000028.1, forward strand.
CCTCTCTTATGCAGCCGCAAATTCCCGCACTGTAAAGAATCCCGATCGTTTCGAACATTATGTAATCAGTCCTTATAATCGGAATATGAAGCTCTCTTGCTATATCTACAGCCTGTTCCTGAGGCGTTTTGCCCCGGCATATTACTATTGCTGCAATGTCAAGCGCAAAAGCAGTCCTGACCGATTGTGCTGTCGTAAGTCCGGTTATCAGAAGGCAGCCTGACCTTGCAAAAGCAAGCACATCGCTCATCAGGTCTGCCGCGAAAGCCGTCTTCAGCTCGATTGAAAGCTTCTCAGCCCCTACGATTACCTCTCCGTTTATTTCGTTTTTTATTTCTTCCAGGGTCACGTGATTTTTACCCCTTTGTTCTAATCAACATAATCTTTCAGATCCACGCCGCAAGCCAGCATGTCTTCCCTTTTCAGGCCTGTTTTTCCATTGATGCTCCTGATCAGGAGCCTCCCGTATCCCTTGCCGAAGGCATTCTGAAAATCATATATCGATCCGATCACGGTAAGAGAACCATCTTCTATTAGCTTTGAATATCTGTCAACTGCAACACTGGTCTGATAATCCAGGTTTTTTCTGATATTGCTTATAAGCTCTCTATTGAAATCCGCATCAGCATCAGGAGCCTTAAGGGACGGTTTCATATTGTCCAGTTCACGCTTGATAGCGTCATTCTCCTTTTCATAACCTTTCATGAAAGCCTTGACTGCCCCGCAGTCGGTATGGCCCATGATCAAAAGCACCGGGGTGTGCAGATGAAGCACGCCGTAGTCAACCGAACCCTGCGCAGATGTCATCTGATTGCCGATTGTCTCGACGGTAAATACCTTGTTTATCGGGTCAGGCTCTATTATTCCGGGCTGAACACGCGAGTCGCAGCAGGAAACAAGCGTTATTTTCGGTTGTTGAGAAGTTGAATGGAGTTTGAAATAGTTTTCGTCGTGCCCTGAAACAAACTTTTCATTATTCTCCAATATCCGTGTAATTATTTCTTTTGACAAAGAAACCTCCCTTATTATTTGTATTCCTGATTTTATGAGGGAAAACCGCCTTATTGTAAAGGGATTTTATCTGGTGGAAGAAAGCGGGCCTAAGCTCGCTTTCTTATTATTTTACGCTGCTGCTTTTTTGGATCTGTTCTTAAACACCAGGTCTATTACGAGTCCAATAACAAGAAGACATGCTGCGATATAAAGGGCCTGCGCCTTGAATTTGGCGAATACCAGAGGCCCCAGAACACCAGCACACGCCCACGCAGTAAGCATGAAGCCGTAAACTTTGCCTATGTAGCCGGGCCCGAAGTTATCAGCCGCAAATGCAGGCATGGTTGCAAAGCCTCCGCCGTAGCAAGAAAGAAGGTAACATGCTGCAACCAGGAATATCCAGTAGTTGGAAAGAATTCCCAGTGCGACAAGGATATAAATTATCGCCTGAGAAGCAAACATCGTTCCGAAAACACCTTTTCTTCCTATCTTATCCGACATGCTAGCCCAGAAGAGCCTGCCGAGACCGTTGAATATGGCCGATATTGCGACTACCAGTCCGCCCATGGCAGCCAGCTTCTTTACCAGTGCCTCTCCGGTCAATGAAACATCGGCAAGCGGCTTGTAATAATCCTGTGCCAGAGGAGAGAGCTGAGAGATAAGACCAAGGCCTGCGGAAACATTCAGGAACAGCATGGCCCAGAGCATCCACCACTGGGGTGTCTTTACCGCCTGGCCAAACATAAGGGAATCTGCCGCCGATACAGTGCTGGCTGAAGGTGTGAATCCGGCCGGGAGCCACCCTGCAGGCGGGTTCTTGAATAACTGTGCAGCGCCTGTTACGAGGATCAGGAATATCACACCCCATATATAGAATGTAAGGGCAACTCCTGAAGCTGTAAGACCGCCTTTGAAAGACCCGATCATCATGGGAGCGATCTGTCCCATGAAAAATGCGCCCATGCCAAATCCCATTACTGCAAGGCCTGTTACAAGACCGCGCTTATCAGGGAACCAGCGGATGAGGGTCGCTATCGGCGTAACATAACAGAAGCCGTTGCCCAGGCCGCCGATCAATCCGTATGACAGATAAAGAAGCGGAAGGCTAGCTATCTGATCGGCAACACCTGCAAGAAGAGTGCTCAGGCCGAAAAGGATACCGCCAAGTGTAGCAACGAATTTAGGCCCTTTTTTATCAACAAGCATCCCTCCGAATGCAGCGGCGCACCCGACAGTGAACATGAAGATCATAAAAGTATATTGAGTTGCAGCTTCTTCCCATCCATGCGCCCCCATAAGCGGCTTCTTGAAGACCGACCAGGCATACACGGTGCCCAGGCACAGCTGCATCACAATTGCAGCTATTGCTATTCCCCATCTTTTGCTTTCGAGATTCTCATTACCGGCCATAAACCCCTCCCTGAATATTCTTTTAAGGAATTTGCATACCCTCAAACCGTGATTCTTGCAAGCTGTATAACTCTGATGTTAAACAGTATATATAATTAATATATTTGTTAACTTAGAATATAGCAACGAGTCGTTGCCATAGTTCAACCGGGCATAAAGGGATTGCCTTTTAAATATTTCGAAGGTCCATGGATATAATCTTTGTCACTCCCGGCTTATTGAACGTAACACCATAGATGATATCAGTCATTTCCATCGTATTCTTGTTGTGTGTGACTACAATGAACTGAGAGTCATCGGCAAATGAACGTATCAGGTTGTTGAAGCTGTTGATATTGGAATCATCAAGAGGAGCGTCAACTTCATCGAGTATGCAGAATGGCGAAGGCCTGACCTTGAAAAGAGCAAAGATAAAAGAGATGGCGGTTAGAGTCTTTTCCCCTTCAGACAACAGACTCATCATCTTGAGTTTCTTAAAAGGTGGACATGCATAGATATCAACTCCCGCATCCATACCGCCTTCCTGAAGAATTATGTCTGCCTGTCCGCCGCCAAACATGGATGAGAATATCTCCTGGAAGTTTTCCCTGACCTTTGCAAATGTGGTTTTGAATTCCTTCTGGCTTTCATGCTCAATGCTGGAAACAAGTTCCTTAAGCCTCTCACTTTCGAGCACCAGTTCCTGATACCGGGTATGCATCTCATCATATCTGGTCTGAGTTTCATCATAAGATTCTATTGATGCGAAATTTATCTGGCCGAGCATGTCCACCCTTGTCTGCAATTTTGCCGCTTCCACCCTCGCAGAAGATGGATCAAAATCCTGCGGGACCTCCGGCAAGGGACCCTCGCCGAATCTGCCTGAATAGCGCTCTGAAATCATCCTTTCAGCAATTTCCTGCTCCTTGGATTCAAGAAGAATCATGTTTCTTCTTTCCTCTTGTGACGAGATGAACGCATTAATGGCAAGGGCATGTTTATTAATTTCTTCCGTCTCCTGTGACAATTTTGAATACTCAGGGATTATTTTTTCCAATTCGATCTCTTTTGCCTTTATATCCGCAATGGTGTTAATGACTACTTCTTCCGCGTTTTTAAGCATTGAGGTTATTCCGGCTTCTTTCTGTCTGAGTTCACAAATGCTTGCCTTGTCGGTTTCGAGCTCACTTTTCACCCTCACTGCTGATGCCTTGAGACCTTTTATCTTCTCATCAAAAGATGCCTTTTCGACTTTGATGACGGTAAGCTTTTCAGTAATAAGCCTTCTTTCATTTATGGCCTTATCCAAGACCTCAACTGCATCTGTTTTTTTTGTTTCAAGAATTTTAAGTTCGGATTTCAGCCTTTCCAGAAGCTGCTCAAAATCTTCTTTTTCTTTTTTTGCAGCTTCAATCTCAGCTTTTACAGAAGTTGTCATCTCCTCCCATGACTTGATATCCTTTAAAAAATCCTTGCAACGTTTTTCCGCTATTTCTTTTTTTAAAGACTCTGCCCGCCTCAATGAGGCTGCTGCTGATTTTTCTTCTTCCAGACTGGATATATTCTCGCTCAGGAGTAAAATTTCTGTTTTAACATTGTGCAGTTTTTCCAAATCAAATTCGATTGATTCTTTTATCTTTTCAATTTCTATTTCAAGTTCTGCTGAAATTAAATTCTGTATTTCAAGTTCGGCCCGGGCTTTCAGCATCCCGGCATATTTATCCCTTTCGGCGTTAACCCTCAATATACCCGAAGTTTCCAGGGTTATTCCATTTATTGTTATATAATTATGTGAGCGTTCCAGATTTTTCCACAGGTTAACGGCGGTCCGGATATCATTGACAATGCATTTCCCCTTCGAGATTATATTGACGACAGCCTCATATCCTTTTGCCGGACTTATATAATTCCTCAGGTGGCCCAGCACTGATTCAGGCAGTGGTCTCTTTTCCACGGAATCATCCCCCATGTCAGGCTCCAATGGTATGTAACCAGGGGCGGCTGCGATGTTCACACCCGGTTCAAAGAGTTCATCAAGGTCCTTTATTATGAGGTAATCAAGCATTTCTCCCAACGATCCTGCAGCATCTTCGAATCCTTTCTTTACCTTGATAACATCTGCCAGACGTTTATGCGATTTATCATTTTTATCAAGTGTGGCGTGCGGCGACGAATTTGCAATCACCGTTAGCATTTCCGTTTTTGCCTTCAAGCCCGCAAGTTCTTTTTCTTTTCCGGCAAGAATATTCCTTGTTTCCTCTATATTATTTATTAGACGGTCCCTGTTTGAAGACACCATAAGCATCTTCTCGTTGCAGGTGGCTATTCCGGCGTCGATTCCATTGATAACCGCATCATGTTTTTCAATTCTCTCGCATAGAATCCCGATCTCGGAATTGAGATTATTTATGTCATCCTGTCTTGATTTTACACCGCTCGATATTTCATTGAAGCGCTGGTTAAGATAATTGATGCGTTGATCAATAAGCCTTTCGCTGCCAAGTTTTTCAAACAGCTCCGAACGTTTTTTGTCATAATCGGCTGAAATCCCGGCCAATTTTGCTGAAAGGGCATCAGAATATTCAGACGCCGCTTTGAGATCCGAATCCACTCCGGCTTCTTTGTTATTGAGCCTTTCTCTTTCCTCTTCCGCTTTCCTGATTTGAGTATCCAAAGCAGCGGCTTCCATTTCGGCAGCCTCGATTTTAGAAGCAAGATGGAGAAGCGACGCTTGAATGTCTTTCATTCGTTCAATTGACGCGTCTCTTTCCGCAATGCAAAGATCGTGTCTTGCCCTGGCATTGTTCAGGCCTGCGTTTATGCTGTCGATATTTATCTTTATTTCGTTTAATTTCCTAATTTGATCTTCAAAAAGCCTGTTTTCCTCCTCGGAGGATATTTTTGCCTTCATTATCTCATCTTCGATAACTGCAAGATGACTAACAAGCTCTTCATGTTTTTTTCGAACCTCTTTGATCTCGATGGCCCAGACAAGCTTTGTCAATTCGTTCATTCTGTCTTTGAGTACCTGATATTTTCTGGCTTTAGATGCCTGCGACTTGAGGCTATCTTTCTGCCTGGCCAGCTCCGCAAGGATATCTTTTGTATGTTGAAGACCTGCCAGAGTTAATTCATGTTGTTTTATCGTATCGGCTCTTTTGACTCTCAAATGGCCCAATCCAGCCACTTCTTCTATCAGATGCCTGATATCCTCAGGTTTTGACAGGATGATATCCTTTACTCTGTCCTGATCGATTATGGCATAACCCTGCCTGTCCAGCCCCGTATCCAGAAAGATATCTGATATGTCTTTCAATCTGCACTTCAGGTTATTAAGGGTATAGATGCTTTCACCATCCCTGAAAAGCTTTCTTGCAACGGAGAATCCATTGACACCTTCAAATCTTCCCGGATAGAATCTGCCGTCGTTTTCGAAATAAAGGGCAACACTGGCCATGCTTTGTTCAGGAACATCCTGAGTTCCGGAAAATATCACATCTCCCATTGCACTTGCACGAATGGCCTTGGGGGCCTGTTCTCCAAGCGCCCATTTTATCGCATCGACGACATTGCTTTTTCCGCATCCGTTTGGTCCGGCAATGCAGGTTATGGCGGCAGGAAAATCAAGTACTGTCTTTTGGGCTATGGTCTTGAATCCTTGTATCTCAACTTTTCTCAATTTCATCAGGGTATCCCTTTTCCCGATCAGATTCGAATATCCTTTTATATAGATCCTCACCGAAGCTTGTCTGAAGAGGTTCACCTTCGATGATCCTGAATGTCCGCTTTCCGTCAGATCGTCTTTCGGCCCTCAAGAAGGTGGTGGTTTCCAGCCTTCTTTCATAAAGGTCATAAGCAAAATCAAATCCATGCGTAACAAAGATCGTCTTGATACGTTTTTCCAGTAATGCACCGATTATCTGCCTGGATATCTCCGAGCCTTCTCTCTTATTTGTTGCGGCAAAGGATTCATTCAGCAGCAGCAAGGAATTTAACGTTATATTATCTATGATATTGCTCATTCTGCTTAGTTCCTCATCAAGCTTTCCGCTGACCATGGAAGCGTCTTCCTCCCTTTTATAGTGCGTAAAAAGGCCGTCGCATATATCGGAACTGAACGAATCAGCCGGTACGAACATGCCGCTTTGCATCATCAACTGGGCTAAACCAATACTACGCAAAAAGGTCGATTTGCCTCCCTGATTTGCTCCGGTAACAAGAAAAAGGCATTTGTTATCTGCATTCAGGTCGTTTCCCACAACTTTTTTCTTCATGGTCAAGGCCAAGCATACATCATATAACCCTTTAAAAGAAAGCCTGCGTTCACCGGAACCTTCAGGCATGGGAAAAGATACCGGCGCTTTAATCTGGACAAGTTGCTCATGCAAATTCAGGCAGCCTACGTAAAAGGCCAATTCCGTCCTCAATCTGTTAAAAAAACCAAGGATATGATCTGCGGACTGGGCAAGGGCATTGGCTACAAAGTTGAGTCCCCTGTCTCTCAATTCTGACAACGCCCGGCACCCGCTTTCATCACGGTCGCTGATCGTGAAAGAATAACCATCCGGAATTTTTATAAAGAGCTGTTTAATCCAGCCTTGTCTTTTATTGTTGGATTTACGAAGTATATAATTAACGCCGATGTTTCCTTCTCCCAATTCAGCGCTCATCAATACGCCGTTTCCGAACTTAAGTTCCTTGAGGTGATTTTGAACGCTGAGCAGATATTCGTCGTTTATTTCTTCTTTCAACAGCTCAAAAAAAGCGGTGAAACCCCTGGAGTTAAATCCGGCGGAATGTTCATACGCAACATTCCTCAGTTTTTTAAGCATGCTCACATACAACTGCATCATGCCGACAGCGCTGTAAAGTATCGAAGATGGATGTTTATGAGTAAAAATACCCAACCAGCTCTTTTTCTTGTTTTCAATTGTTTCAATGGTAAGGGAATACAGATTCCTGACAACTGAAGGATTTTCAAGACAATCCTTGATGATATTCTGGCGGTAAACAATCGTTTCAGGGTCATTGTTCAACCCTGAGAGAACAGTTTTCTTCACGACATCATATATAAACCGATCGCCGGCCGACATGGCATTGAAAAGCGTGTTTAATTCCAGGTCTTTTATCAATTCCTGTTCATTCACAGGCAATGACTGATTCAGATCGCAATCATCTTCATACATGAGGAGGGTTTTCATAATTGCAAACGCTCCATGAGATAATCATAGGTGAGCCGGTGTTTTTCGGCAATCGACAAAGCATACGAAAGACCGTCGGCAGGTTTTCTGACAATTTTAAAACTCCGCAATACCGGATTTTCGGGAATAACCGTGCTTACCATGCTTACCGTCTTTTCACTGACAGAGGACAGTTCGTCGATGAATGTCACCCATACGCAGAGCAAATCCAGTTGCGTTATCTTATCCATGATTTTGTTACTCAAAAAAACCGCATCTTTCAATGTGGTCGAACTGAATATCTCGTTCATGATGATGATACTATTTGGAGTAGACTGATTAAGAATGGCATATATCCTGACCAGGTCATCCTGAAGCTTGCCCCTCAAATTTCTGATGTCTTCTTCTTTTTCGAAATGAGTAAAAAGTTTGTCAAACAGGAAGAGCCGCGCCTTGCTGCCGGGCACGGGACAGCCCAGGCTGGCCAGATAATGCAACTGCCCGAAGGTCCGCGCAAATGTTGTTTTACCTCCCTGATTCGGACCGGATATTACAAATATCCTCTCCCTGTCCCTGAGATAAAAATCATTACATACAACCGAAGAGTTTTCGTTAATGAGTTTATTGGCAAGTGCAAGATCAAATCCTTCAAAATCATAGACATCCTTGCATTTTCTGGAAACATGCGGATAGCAGAATTTCAACCCTCTTTGTTTGAAATTTGCGGCATATTCCAGATAAGCCAGATAAAACTGAATTTCTCTTTCAAAAACACTTATTGTTTCATCAAGAAAATCAGCATTTCCCAGATAAAATTTATCAAGACTTGAGAATATCTCCGGATACAGCTTGGCAACCAAATCCAATATTTTTTCTTCGACATGATTCATGCCGGACATGACGGGAAATTTGACCCTGTAATCTTTAGCTGCACCCTGTTTGAATTTTTCAAATGTTTTCTCGACCTCAACACTGTAATCGGGTTCAGATTCGTATTTGCTTACCTTCACGTGGAGCCCGTTAATGAGTACACAATATTTCACTGATGACAAACCGGCATCAAGCTTCTCGATACTTTCCTTAAGTGAAATAAACCGGTCCGATTTGACATAACCGGTCAGGTATTCCCTGAAAGCTGACAAACCTTTTGATCTCATGTCGAGTATCGTCAAGTCATTCTTAAGGGTTTTAACTGCATCACAATAAATCTTTACCGATTGCAAAAACCAACCCTGCTTATGGTGCTTGTGGTTGAGCTTTTCCACCAATGAAAAATATTGGCGCATCTTGCTCATTTTTTGAGCAAATGCTTTTATGCATTCGAACAGGTTGGCATCTTCAAGATCACGCATTATCTCATGACGATATTCGATTGTACCCACATCATTCAGGATTGTATAAAAAAAAGGTTTCAGATTGTATTCCTTCTTGTTGACAGTAATGGTATCTATAATCTGATCCAGATTCAGGTCAGTCAAAAAATCATGCGGTTCAAGACGAACCCCGTTGGATTCTTCCGGGGTTTTGTCAAATAAAATACTTCTGAAAGTCATTGAAGACGCACCTCATGCTATACTGTTCCTGATTTCCATTGCCTTCTGACAGCCAGCAGAATCGGGATTGAGAATAATTGAATCAAAACCGAAAAAACAACGAGATAAGTAACGGAGACATCATAGAGATAACCCATTAATGCGCTCCCGACAAACCAGCAAATGCCGTATCCCGTATTGAACATCCCGTATGCGGTTCCCCGCCGGTCGGAAGATGTCATATTGGCAACCGCCGCACGCATGACCGATTCCTGAGCGCCCATTCCGATCCCCCAGAGAACAACTCCGGCCATAGCCGGCAGAAAGCCGCCTAAAAAGACCAGCGGTGCAAAAGCTGTAGAGAGAATTGCCGCCACAATAAGGATTCCGAAACCGATCCGGTCGAAAAGATAACCGAAAGCCATTGCAGCCAGTCCGTCGACACCCATCGCCACTGCGTAGAACAGGGGAATCCATTCCTGTGATATGGAAGACCCCTTGCTGAAGTGGTATGCAATCAACGGATAATCCGCATATCCAGCCGCTATTAAGCCTACGCCTGCCAGGTAAAGCCAGAATATCCCCGGGAAACTCCCCGTTGATTTCTGACGGGCCGGTTCCATATCCTTGGGTGACGGATAAAGAAATCTTGCGACCAGGAGAACGCCAATGGCAAAAAGCGCCGGAATGAGCAGTAATGCAAAGCTTGTACGATAACTCCCTTTAAAAAACAGAACCGCTGCGACAATGAGGGGACCGGAGACAGCCCCTATCTGATCCAATGCCTCATGCAGGCCGAAACCCCACCCGCGGCCGACATCCTTTGCGGCATGTGAGAGCATGGCGTCTCTGGCTGGGTTGCGAATCCCCTTGCCTATCCGTTCTGCGATTACCAGACATGCGGCCAGATCCCATCTGCCAGCAAGGGCAAGTGCAGGAACGGCCAGCAAGTTTATCAGATAACCGATGATGGTGATGACCCAATATCCCTTCGTGCGGTCGCTCAAATAGCCCGACAGAATACGAATTCCATATCCAGCCAACTCGCCGAGTCCTGCAATTATGCCGATCAATGTGGCGCTTGCACCCAGGCTGCCAAGGTACGGACCGGTAATGCTCCGGGCACCTTCATAAGTCATGTCTGCGAAAAGGCTCACAACTCCGATAAGTACAATGAATCGCAGGGCGTTTGATTTTCCGTTTGCTTGAAAAGTCATCTTAAATTCTCCCTTCGCTTTGAGACATATATAAATCACATGATATGAAGCCCGAAACCGAGGACAGTCATGAACAGACCCCCCAGAACAAGATTGACCGACCATAACAATGATGAGCCTCTTACCGCTCTGCCAATAACAAAGCCCAGCAATCCCAGCAAGAATATGGACACTAAAATGCTCAGTTGAGGAATAAAGGGGAAAAGAGCGGCCAGAGATAAAGGAAGCAGTGCGCTCACAAAGCTGCTGCCGCCTGAAATAAACGCCTCTCTGACAGCTTCATGGAGAACCGTCCTGCCGAGATAGGTAGTAGCCAATTTTCCCTTTTTCCTCAAATTCAGTTGAGCCGCCGCATGCACTAGCTGAGATCGGAGTTCCGCGTAGCGTCCGATATAAAAAACAAAACCCGCAGTGGCAAATGCGTAAATTGCAACCTTCAACGCTATTCCGGAATCCACCGGCGTTCCATACCCTAGAATTTTCCGCGCCGTCAACAACATGGCAGTAAGGATACCATCTACCAGACCCAGGACAACCGGCAGGCTGTTTTCACGGCGTTTCAGCAAATATAGCCATTTCATTTTCTTATGGGTTTCACACGTTCAAGTATTTTTGAACCTACGACAATCTCGTCCAGGCTGTGAACAACAGCCCCTGTTTTTTCAATGGCTGCTACGATTGTATCATAATCGAGATTATTCCCTTCGATCGTGACATCCAAATCCATTGTTTCAATATCAATCTCAGTAACCACGATGTTCAATGCTTCAACCCCGTTTACAGCTTCAATCGCTTTTGCCAGTTCGATCAGAGAAGGGCGGGAAACCATTTTATCAACATCCAGTAACAGTCTTCTTATATTCATTTAATTCTCCAGATTCGTTTTAACTGTGAATTGATCGAGTTATTTTATTTTTTTATGATTTAAACCATTATACCAGCGTTTCAGAAAAGACTAGCGAACAATAACACCGCGAGCAACACTCCCAGGACATAACCGATGAATTACCCGGAAAGGAGTCCATCAATCTATTTGTTATTTTTCACACCGCCCAGAACAACCTTGCCTCTGAACATGGCGTTTTTCCCCAGTTCCTCTTCAATGCGCATAAGCTGGTTGTATTTGGCAAGGCGTTCGCTCCGCGAGGCAGACCCTGATTTAATTTGTCCCGTAGAGAGACCTACAGCGAGATCGGCAAGCCAGGTGTCCTCGGTCTCTCCTGAACGATGGGATATGACCGTACTGAACCCGGCCCTTTTGGCGGTTTCGATTGTTTGCATGGTCTCGGTGAGCGTCCCGACCTGGTTCACTTTGATAAGGATGGAATTGGCGCATTTCTGCTCGATACCTTGAGCCAGATATTTCCTGTTGGTAACGAAGATATCGTCGCCGACAATCTGGACCTTTGATCCCAGGCGCTTCATAAGGAGTCTCCAGCCTTCCCAATCGTTCTCGGCCAGACCGTCCTCGATGGAGACGATGGGATATTTTCTTATCAGCCCATCGTAGAAACCGATCATATCTTCGGATGTCCTTTCGGGATCTTTCTCAGATGAAAGGATATACTTGCCGTCCTGATAGAATGAACTTGCGGCCGGGTCGATGGCAATGGCGACATCTTCACCCGGTTTAAAGCCTGCCCTGGTAATGGCTTCAACAATGAGTTCAAATGGTTCGGTATTATTTCCCAGATTCGGCGCAAAACCACCCTCATCGCCCACACCGGTGCTGTACCCTTTTTCCCTGAGTATGCCTTTCAAGGCATGGAATGTTTCGGCTGCATAACGCAGTGCTTCTCTGAAATTCGGTGCTCCGATGGGAGTGACCATGAATTCCTGGAGATCCACGTTATTATCGGCATGTTTGCCGCCATTGATTATGTTCATCTGTGGAACAGGAAGTTCCCTGGCAAAAGCACCTCCCAGATATCTATAGAGCGGAATACCCAGAAAAGCCGCCGCGGCCCTGGCAGTCGCAATGGAAACACCCGTAGTGAGGTTGGCTCCAAGCACGGACTTGTTTTCGGTACCGTCAAGCTTGTTGAGCAGGGAGTCGATGCCTGTCTGATCAAATACATCCATATCAATCAGGTTTGGCCCGACTATCCGGATCACGTTATCCAGGACATTGAGCACCCCGTTGCCACCATATCTGTTCTTATCGTTATCTCTCTTTTCTATAGCCTCCCGTTCCCCTTTTGATGCACCGGACGGTACCGAGGCCCTGCCGATTTCTCCGGTACAAAGATGAACGTCCACCTCGACAGTCGGATTACCCCTTGAGTCTAAGATTTCCCGTGCGGCAACATAAGCTATCTTGCTCATATTATTCCTCCTTTATTTCTTTTGATTTATGATCTCCTTCCTGAGCTACTTATATTTCCCTGCAGTTGCCGCCAAACGGGAAAATATCATAATGGCCTCCAGAGCGCCCGTTGCTCCGATTTCAGGGAACCCCAAGTTTTTCATATTTTTTGCATCACAACCTATTCCTCGAATATGGGCGTCGGCATACATCTCTATCATGTGAGAAGACACAATTTGAGAAGCTTCAGCATTATTGACTGTTTGTTCCTGGACATCCACTGCCACCACACGCGCAAGTCCTCCGGTCTTTCTTCTTTTTCTGACATAAATACCAGCAATGGGATGTTCAAATAATATGGACCCTGTCCCCGAAAGGGCTATGCAAAGATCAGCTTTCTCGAAATCGAGGACTGCTATGCCTTCCTCCACTGTAGTGACTTCATAAAATACCGGGTCCAATCCCCTCCTCATGCTGGCGGCTGTCGAACTGGATACTCTCAGATGCCCGTTACTATTTGTAAACTCAACCTCTGCATGTCTATACTTACCTTTTTCACATATATCTTCCCCGCACACCAACAAAATATTCCATTCCCGGCCTCTGATTAGCGCAGAACGGTTCGCCAGCTTCAAAAAAATATCAATCAGACTGCCCGGAACATGGCGACCGATAATAGCAATTGTCGATAAACCCTTCTGAAGCATGAATGATGCTAATCTGCCATATCCCTCGGCAAACCTTTCAAAATACGCTTCACTTCCGGGAAGTGTAAATTCTTCCAATCCTCTTGCGATAGAAAAAGCTGCAAAGCTTGGATCATCAGCTCTGATCTTAAGTGCCAGCGCTATCCCCAGGACTATACCATAGAACGCGCTCATATCAGCATCAGTATCTGCCAAATGCATGTTTTCTGCTACCATGTTGATCGATATGCCATAATCCTCAACAAAATCCAGAACCGCTTGCCAAGAATCAAAATGATAATTCCTGGCTATATTAGTTATGCATTCGTTATCATTCACAGGATGAAGCCATGGCTTGGAAGTTAATTGATCCGACAAACGGTTCGAATGGCCTTGTTTGTTTGTCATTCTTCCAATCCCTTATCAGAGGAAAAGCTTCTCTTCACCCATGAATGTAATGATTGTAAAGGGTTTGCCCAGAAGAGGACTGAAGTTATGCAGGACATCCAGGATAATCCTGATACCCCAACATTTTTCATGGTCTCTCTCCAGATTATCCTTCATCTTCAGCCGTGCCGTCCGGCATTTCTTCGGATACAGCCTCTTCTTCAACCGGTAAGAGCAGGTGTCCCGGAGTAAAGAACTTTCCTGCGATCAAGGTAGGTATGACGGCGCTTGCTATGACAGCTGCTACAAGAAATGAGTACTGCCCCTGAGTCACAATGTTATGTGTAAGTCCGAATAGAGCTGAAATCGTTCCGAATGTAAGACCGGTTGACATCATCAGTGTATAATACCACCGTTCTTTTTTCTCTTTTCTGAAAATACCGACAAAAGGATACAAACCGAAAATCTTTGAGACAACCTTGGCCCCGAGCAGAACAAGAAAAATTATTGGCGCCGTAATCAGTGAGGCCAGTGATACAAGCGTTCCGGCCCTTAAAAAATAGAACGGGGTAAGAAAACCGATAGTGAGCGTCCTCATCCTTCTTATCCAGAATGTGTCCTTTGCGGCACTTCCAGCCAGGGCCATGCCTGCAAGATATGCAGGCAGCACTGCTTCACTTCCAGACCAAAGCGCCAGAGAGCCGAGACCGAAAAGCACGAGCATTATCCATTTGGCCCTTATCGCCGCGGTCCTGTTGCCGTATATGCGAGTCATTGCATGGGTTACATAAGGCAATAATCCTATGATCACAATACATGCGATGATAAACATGAAAGTCTTGATCGTGAACGGGGAAAATAAAAGTCCGAGAGCGATAACCGTACCGAGGTCATTAATGAAGCATGCACCCAGGATGCCTTTGCCAAAATCTGTTTTATTAAAGCCAGTTTCCAGCATTACGGCATAGACAACAGCCATTGAAGTGGTTGAGAGCGCTACACCGCATAGAAGGCTGGCCTGTATGCTCCAGTCAAGAAGATAATATGCAATGGCTGCACAGCCAAAAAAAGGCGCCAGAAACCCAATCAATCCGATGACGGAAACCTCTTTGATTTTTGTTTTCATTATCTCGGGATCAAGCTCGGCCCCAGCCAGAAATGTCAGAAGAACAGCGCCGCTTGACCCCAGAAAACGCAACCATTGCTGATTTGACCCAAGCATATCGAACTGCCCCGTATAACTTGCTATGGCACCTACAATCACCCCCACACATATTTCGACAAGAGCGATCGATATGCGGAGATGATAGGCGATAATCGCAGAAATGACTGCAAAGCCCAGCCAGACAGAAGCCAACCAGAAAATATGTTCCATCAAAGTTCTCCTTTGTTCTGTTGTTTAACTAAGCTGTAATGTGTTCACTAAGTTGAGATATCGTCTCACGTATTTCATCCGTATTGCCGTGTACACCTGAAAGGAGGGCTTCAACGGTTGCTATCTCGTCACTAATGTATTTAAGGGAATGCTTGAGCATGAAATCAATTGCGGTATTTATTCTTTCTTCCCACTGAGTTGCCAGCCGGGAAATATTAACCTCAACCGACCATGGAATCTGATTAAGAAAATGCCTTTCAAAAAGTTTCCTGAATATGAACATCGGGATCATAAACCACAAAAGGTCAATGTGAGTGTCAAAACCGAACAGGACTTTGACATCGGGTTTTTCAGGTTCCGGAACTTCAATCTTCCATTCGGATTGGGCTAGTTTTAACCCGAGGACCTTTTCAATGTTGCTCTCTAGGTGCATCCTGAAATTCTGCAGATACCTTGTCAGGCTTTCATGAGTACTGTCGAGCGTGCCGCGAAAGTGTTCGTTTTCATCTTTTGAAATAATGGAAATCTCTCTTTCCATTGTTGACTTGAGCCAGTTCTTATATAATTCGGTCATCTTCCACAGGTTCACTTTCCACGAGACCATTTCATGGCTCAGTTCTGAAGTCATTTTCTTGATAAGCGGTTTCTTGAACTGTTTAAGATGATTGTTGATTACGGTCCTGGTCTGATTCTTGTTGTCTCTGGCCATTGCATACGCTTCTCGTCTGATATGTTCGTATCCGGTTTTTTCATTCAATATCTGATTCTTAAGATTATCCCTTTCATTATCACTTTCGAGAGATGCCATCAGTGCAATTTCCATATATGAAATGCACGATTTCAGAAGGAATTGACACTTATGATTGAGTATGCGGACAAACTCGGCATCACGATCTTTTGATAAACCGGAAAGGACGTTATCTTCGATCATTTTCCTGAGTCTTTCCGTATCCTTTCTTGTTGAGTATTGAAATATGGGAAAACTCTGCCTGATTTCACGTGTCAGGGTGTTTTCAAAAAAATCAATCACTTCCTGCTGATGTTCGGAGGTAAGAAGGTCAGCTTTTGTCATGAGGATTATTATGTTAGGCGTATAACTCAGCAGTTCACGGATAAGCCCGAGATCATCCGCCGAGAGAGGCCTGTCTGCACTAATGGCAAGAATAGCAGCCCCCACCTCCGGCAGCCATTCTTCTGATTCTTTTATGTGGGCTTCAAAAACGCTTCCGAGGCCTGGCGTGTCAACCAGCCTCAGGCCCTGATAGTTTATCATTGAGGGTAATTCAATATCAACGAAGGAGACTTTTTTTGAGTTGGATGGATTGTTTGACTCTGAAACATAATCTCCAATATCTCCAGCATTAATGATTGAGGATGTTTTATCTGAATACCTTACAGTTACACGTTCGGTTTCTCCATATTGCAGACGGGTGATTACGGTAGTTACCGGAGTGACGCCAGTCGGCAGGACTTCCTTTCCTATAAGACTGTTGATAAAAGAACTTTTGCCGGCCTTGAACTGGCCAAGTATGGCCACATCTATGGTGCGAGTTGTTTCCTCAAGCATTGATTCGCAGACTTCAAGTTGTCGTTTCAGAGAGGCAAGATGATATTGATCCGCTGTTATACGAATCTTTTCGACCAAGTCTTGAACCGCTAGCGTTTTTAAAACTGCTGGCTGTTGATTCATAATAACTCCTATTCATTAATTTGTAGGAGTCATTAGCCTCTGGCGGTTATATGGAGAACTCCATCCCCCTGGAAAGCATTAGTAAAATGAACAATGAAAGTCAAGTGATTTAACAGTTAAAATTTTCAAATCTGTAACACTTAGTTGAATGGAAATTTATTGTATTTTCATATTGAGCAAAGAATAAAATATGTCACTTTCTCGATTGACATTGGAAGATATTATTCAATATAGTCCTTCGCTAATTTCTTAAATTTCAGGGGAGGATATTTTTTATGTCGGAGGATACAAAACTTTTCGGGATGAAACCCGAATCGGGAAGATGGCTGCTTGTCATCTTAGGGTTGGTAATAAATTTATGTCTCGGTACCGTTTACGCATACAGCGTATTCAAAAAGCCTGTTGAACAGTATTTCAACACAATAACCGCCGTTGTCGCCATTCCTGAAGTGGATGCAATCAACCAGGACAAAAACGGCAAGGAACTCCTGGGAAAAATTTACGGCCTGAAAAAGGAAAAGGCCGATGAGCTAAAGGCAAGACATTCAACGCTCGATGCCCCTTACATCATCGAGCTTTTCAAACTTGACCCGGCAAAGGAGACCATAAAGGCAGAGGCTTTTGTCACCCACCTTAAAGGGCTGTCTCCTGATAAGCTTGATGTCCTGTTGTCCATCAACAAGATATCGTCATTCCAGAGCAACCTTCCGTTCATGATATTCCTGGCATTCTTTGCGGTTACAATGTTTTTCGGAGGCAGGCTTATGGAAAAAATCGGCCCGAGGAATCTGACCATCATTGGAGCGGTTATCGTGGGAGCAGGCTGGTTTCTCTCGGGATTTGCAACCAATATATACCTGCTGGTACTGACATATGGTGTCATAGCGGGAAGCGGAGTAGGACTTGCCTATGGCTGCCCGATCGCTGTTGCAGCACGCTGGTTCCCTGATAAAAAGGGCCTTGCAGTGGGACTTACTGTTGCAGGATTCGGAGGATCGGCCCTTCTTACGGCAAAAATCGCAAGCGTCCTTCTTGATAAAGTTGGACTCCCCACGACATTCATGTACTTTGGCATAGCTTTTCTTATCATTATTTTCCTTCTCTCTCTCCCGCTTAAATTCCCGGCCGCAGGATGGAAACCATCAGGCTGGACGCCTGCAGCAGGAACGGTTGCGACAACAGATCTTACTGCTGCGGCGATGGTGAAAACTGGCACATACTGGGGCGTGTTCCTTTGCTTTCTGATAGGAAGCCTTGCAGGTCTTATGGCGATTGGTGTGTCCAGCACGGTAGGTACCGAGGTTATTAAGATAGACAAGGCCTTTGCTGCTTCACTTGTCGGCATATTCGCAATATTCAATGCCCTGGGCAGACCATTATTCGGAACAATCATTGATAAGTCCACCCCCAGAACAGCTGCATTACTGAACCTGATGCTTATACTCATCGCATCGGGCATAATGCTCATGGCAAAGGAAGGAGATGTTGCACTGTATGTAATATCTTTTATTTTGTTCTGGCTCTGCCTCGGAGGATGGCTTGCTATAGCGCCGACATCAACTGCATCATTTTTCGGTATTAAGAATTATGCAAAGAACTACGGTGTAGTATTCTTCGCATACGGCATAGGTGCTATCCTTGGCGGACTCATTTCCGGTTTTGCAAAAGACATATTCGGTTCTCTTCAGTTTGCTTTCTGGCCGACTGCCGGTCTTGCCTTTCTCGGCATTATCATCGCGGCCATTCTTATAAAGCCACCCAGGACAGCTTAATGTTTTTTTAGAATTACATAACTGCGGCAGGGAGAAAAAACCTGCCGCAGTTCTTATTTATTCAGCGTTTATCAGTAAAGCTCGTACTTCACCAGCCTGCCGTCAAGCGGGCCGTTTTTGAGCGGGATCTTGAATGCAGACCTCAACCCCACCTTCTTTATAAGCTCTCTGTTTCCGAAATATATGTAGGCGGTCGAGCCCTTGCAATGCTGCTTTAAAAAATCCCCTAAATCTTTCATCATGAGACCAAGTTCGACCTTTGATCCCATGCGCCTGCCATACGGAGGGTTGCACACAATGGTAACACCGTTTAAGTCGGGAAGGTCCATGAACCCTGACCTTGCAAACGTCACAGCCCTGCCCCCGGGGAGGTTACGCGCATTTGACCGTGAAGAGGCAACTGCCTGCTCGTTGATATCGCTGCCTGATATAAGGCCCTTTGGAAGCTCTCTAGCCATCGCATCCGCCTCGTATTTAACCGAAGCCCAGAGCGAATCATCAAAATCAGGGAGAAAGAAGAATCCGAAATTATCCCTCCTGTATCCCGCAGGAATACGGCAGTATCTCATGAGGGCTTCAAGCAGCAGGGTGCCGGAACCGCACATTGGGTCATACAGAGGAGTTTGCCCGTCCCAGCCTGTAAGTTTTATGATCGCTGCTGCAAGATTTTCCTGCATGGGTGCTTCAACCGCCTCTTTCCTGTATCCGCGCCTGTGAAGTGAACCGCCCGAAGTGTCCAGATAGATGGTAGCCTTGTTGCTGTCTATGTGAAGGTTGAAATGAATATCAGGGTTTATCCGCTCCACATCGGGCCTCATATCAAAACGTTCCCTGAACTGGTCGACTATGGCATCTTTCAGGCAGAGAGATGCATATTGCGAATGTCTGATTTTGCTGTTTGTAAGGTTCGCCGATATGCAGAATGTCTGGTCAACTGAAAAGAGCATTGGCCAGTCGATGTTAAGAGCCGTCCTGTAAAGATACTTTGTGCTGTGGCAGTCGAAAGTTATAAGCGGGGCAAGTATTCTCGTACACAGCCTGGTCATGTAATTTATACGGTAAAGGGTTTCCCTTCCGGCTGTAAAAAACAGCCCCCTGAAGACGACATTTATCTCTTCGGCTCCAAGCGAGGCAAGCTCCTCTTTGCCAAGCTCCTCCATGCCGTCGGCAATCTGGGCGAAATATCTGTTCGTCTTCTGATAGGTGTACATCTTTACAAATTGTTTTTTACTTTAATAGCAAAGCTTGCAGGAATATCAGCTCGCGGTCGCCTCCGACTTCGCCTTTTCCTTCGCATCGAGAGCTTCCCTGATCTCTTTGAGCTTATTACCGTGAAGCGGATAGATATACAGCGCCAGTATCGCAAGGAGGAATCCGATGATCGACGGGATTGTCATGAAAAGTCTGAAGCCCAGATTAACCGTCTCGGGCTGAACCTCCAGGGCGGTGTCATAACCGAAATACGGCATCATGATTCCAAGCACACCGGACACCAGTCCTGAACTTATCGTTATCACGAAGGAGCTCATCCCGAAATACATGCCGGCCCTCTGCTGGCCCATCTTGACCTCGTCTTCATCGACGACCTCAGCGATAATGACATCGCCTATGAGAATGAGCCCTGACAGGCCGATTCCGATAATCGCGGAACATACATAGACAAATGTCATCGACCGGGCAAATCCCATCGGAATGACGCCTATAATCATGATCAGGTTGGAGAGTATCAGCGAGGTCCTGGAATCAGTTTTGTTGGCCACAATCTGCCGCCATGGATAGAGAGCGATAATCGCCACGATGAAAACAATCCCTAAAACAATTGTGGCATCGCCTTCCTTTATATTGAGGGAGTACTTCAGATAAAAAAGCATTCCGGCGGTCAGAACACCGGTCCCGAAAAACCTCATGGCCTGTGCTGTTGCAGCCGCAAGAAAACTCTTATTTATGAATGTCGCCCTGACAGCTCCCCAGAACGGCACATAACTTTTCTCGCTTGAACCTTTCACTTCGAAGAGTGATGTTTTACCAATGTAAATGGAAACAATGCTCACAACAGCTATTGTAATCGCCATGGCCGGCCAGCCTATGGTCTTGGCAACCATAGGCGGCAGATGAATTGGGAGACTTCCGGTCAAATCGGCGGCAACAGGGCCCAGTATCTCAACCAGCTTCGGCGGAAGCGCCGTAGCCAGCAGAAGACCGACGCCCTGAAAGATGTTCATTTTGGCCGCGACATCGGTTCTTTCCGCGTAGTTATCGAACATCTCAGGCAGGAGTCCGTAATATCCGGTCGCAATTGCAGTATAAAGCGTTTCCCAGAAAGTCATTACAACAAGAAAACATACAAGCAGCTCGACCGGATGGGTCTTCCCGTCAAACGGCATGGAAAACATCAGTATGAATGTAATGATATAAGGAATGGTCGTAAATTTCACATAGGGTATTCGCCTGCCCCATCTGGACTTTGTCCTGTCGGAGAGGTACCCGATAACCGGGTTGTTCAGTGCGTTGTATATCGTATAAAGGCTCCATGACAAACCGAACCAAGTAATGGGAAGGTTCATTACATCAACCACATAGAACCCTACTATTCCGCTCCATATCGCCTCAGCCGGTATGCATACACCGAGGCTCGTCAGAGAATAGAGCATTCTGGTCTTGAAGCTGGTTTTAAAAACAGATTTTTGTGTTTCCATGTAACACCCCTTTAAAAATGAATATTCATAATGCGGATAAAATATTGCATAAACACACGGCTCCGACTAATTTGCAACCGCCGCATTGAACAAGCAAAATTTGAGGCTGCTTCAGTTTCCTGAAGATTTGACACCTTCTTCCTGTGCTTTCATATCCGGTGTCTCGAACAGGTTGTCTTTCAAACCGATATTGAACCTGTAGTCGCTTATCCTGATATCACTTCTGTTTCCGGCCGAATCAACAAGCTTGACGCGTTTGATGATGCTGTCTTCATCTGTCCATATGCTGATCTCACCCGAACCGTTCTTGGGAGTGAGGACAAAATGGTCTTTCTCCTGCTTGACCTTGTATCCCTTATCGAGACTCGATATTCCAGCAATAAATGCCAGAAGATTCTGTGTGGCTATCTCCTTCGGAACCTCCTGCACAGCCATGGTTTTTTCATCGGGTAATGCCACGACAAGTTTGTTGCCTTTCAATATAATAATCTGCTTCTGTGGTTTATAAACATCCATCCGCACGCCGTCAGGTCTTTTGAACAGTATTTTCCCCGTAAAATCGATGTTCTTGTTTAGAATCGCCTGATATGTGCTCTGATTGAACGTCGCATCAAAATCCTTGTATGCGGAATACTTCTTTTGTATGTCTTCAAGCCCTGCTGCAAACGAGGCAGTACCCGCCGCCAGAATAAAAACAGACACAATGACACTATTCATCCATTTCTTTGCCATATGGTTTCACCAGTACCTTTCTCGGTTTACCCGCCGCATCGGACGGTCCTACGACGCCCTCTCTCTCCATCTGCTCGATTATTCTCGCAGCCCTGTTGTAGCCGATCCTGAAACGCCTCTGGACAAGCGATATGGAAGCGCTCCCCTTCTGCGTTACAAACTCCAGCGCCTCATCATAGACCTCATCAATGCTGCCGTTTTCATCACCACCATCGTCCTCGTCCCTGACCTGGGCCTGTATGTGCTCTTCAATATCCGATATATAATCAGGACCTTTCTGTTCCCTGATGAAATTCACCACGCTGTCAACCTCCTCCTCGGTGACATAGGCGCCATGTATCCGCATTAGCCCCTGATGCCCGGGTGAAAGGAACAGCATATCCCCGTTACCCAGGAGCTGCTCGGCGCCGTTGCTGTCGAGGATGGTTCTCGAATCGACGCCCTGTGACACCCTGAACGATATCCTCGAAGGAAAGTTTGCCTTGATGAGGCCGGTGACGACATCGACCGACGGCCTCTGGGTAGCCATGATCAGGTGTATCCCCGCGGCTCGCGCCATCTGTGCGAGCCTTATTATAAACTCCTGTGTTTCACGGTTCGACATGGTAAGGTCGGC
This sequence comes from Desulfomonilia bacterium, assembly GCA_036567785.1. Classification (NCBI taxonomy): domain Bacteria; kingdom Pseudomonadati; phylum Thermodesulfobacteriota; class Desulfomonilia; species Desulfomonilia bacterium. The sequence continues at coordinate 33,509 of DATCTV010000028.1, forward strand.
CATCTCGTCAACCACAAGGACAAGCCTTGGAAGAATGCCAGGCGGAGCGCCGTCTTCATGCCTGATTGCAAGTGTCGTTTCTGCGTTCCTGTTCTGTGATCTGATTTTTTTGTTGTAAGTGTCCAGGCTTTTTACAGTCGTCTCTTTAAATAACTGATAACGCATTTCCATTTCAGAGATCAGCCACTTGAGTATCGGCAGGGCCTCTCTTGAATCGGTAACGACAGGATGCAAAAGATGCGGAATGCCTTCATAATGGGATAGTTCTATCCTCTTTGGGTCAATCATGATGAATTTAAGTTCGTCAGGATAACACCTGTAAAGGAGCGACAGTATCATGGTGTTGAGCCCGACGCTCTTCCCGGTGCCGGTCGCCCCGGCAATCAAAAGGTGAGGCATCTTTGCAAGGTCGATTACGACAGGCGCACCTTCAATATCCGTACCCAAACCCACTGTAAGCGGTGATGAGGCATTGATAAATGCGCTGCTGGCTATTATCGTCTTTAAAAAAACCGTCCTCCTGTTTTTATTAGGCACCTCGATTCCCACTGCGTTCTTACCCGGTATAGGTGCCACAACCCTCACAGGTGATGCCTTCAGTGCCATTGAGAGGTCATCTGCAAGCGAAACTATCCTGTTTATTTTAATCCCCGGCGCAGGGGTGAACTCATACATGGTGATCAGCGGACCCGGCCTTATCTGCAGAATTTCACCTTCAATGTTGAGGCTTCTGAGCTTAGCCGTTATAAGTTCGGCATTTGCATTAAGTTCCTTGGCGGTCATTTCCTTGCCGGTATTCTGGACTTCCCTGAGAAGAGATCTCGGCGGGAGTTCATACTCACCTTCAAAAGAAAGTTTCGCCTGCTCGAATTTTTCGTTCAGCTTTGTCTTTTCCGTGTCAAGCCTTGATATCTGGGGTTCCTTTTTCTTCTTTTCCTGTTTTTTATCCTTGATTTTTTCAGGCTCGGCATGCTCTTGGGGTTCGTCTTCCCTTATCCTTTTTTCAGGTCTGGTGATAGCGGGTTTGTCAAGCATGACCAGGCTTTTTATCGCCCCCCATGCATTCTTCAGATCATAACCGATAACAAGGGCGGCAAAAAACATCGTAAGAAGAACGACAAGCGATCCCCATGTTTTCAGATATGCACTCAAGCCTTTTCCGACAACCAGCCCGATCACACCGCCGGCCTTGACCGAGCCTCCCCAGACGCCTGCATCCCCGAAGAAAACTCCAATAAGGCTTATTATTACGAAAAAGAGCACAACGCTGCTTATTCCCTTTATAATTCCTATTTTTATATCTCTGAAGGTGAGCCAGGCATATTCGGCAAGCATCAATGGAATCAGAAATGCGCCGAGGCCGAATATCAGGAGCAGTCCGTCGGCAATATAAGCCCCGACAAGCCCTGTTAGATTATGGATATTGCTCGTATCTGCGGCATGCGTAAAGCCCGGATCGGTTCCCGAGTACGAGACAAGGGAGAGAAGCATAAGAATGGCAAGCGCCAGCATTGCCAATGAGGCGATTTTCTTTATATTGATATCCTTTTTTTCTTTCCTGGGCATAGGTTTAATGATCCATAAAAACCGTCATAAATGAAATCCCGGCAACTTCCCTGTGAAAACCTGAGGCTTTCGAACTTGAGTATCGGGGCATCATATCTCCATAATGATCGGGATAATCATGGGCTTTTTCTTGAGTCTTCCCCTTAAATACCTGCCGAGTTCCTCGCGCAGGTAGCCCTGTATAGCCTGTATGTCATGTTCTCCGCTCAATTTCACCGTGAGCGTATCTTTAGCAATTTTTCTCATGTCATCCATGATTTCCTGTTCTATGGGTGCAGGAACCACCCCTTTGCACATTACGTCAGGACCGAACACAATGTTCGAAGTATTATCATCAAAAACGGCAAACGCAACAACAAGGCCGCCTTCGGAGATATGCCGTCTGTCCCTCAATACGACATCGCTTATATCGCCGGTGAGTTCTCCGTCAACAAAACATTTTCCGTATGGCACCTCACCTGTCTGGGTTATGCCTTCTTCGGTCAGTGTCCACACCTGGCCCGGTCTTGCAAGGACAACATCGCTTACCCCCATAGGGATGGCCATATCTCCAAGCGCCTTCATATGTCTGAATTCACCATGAATCGGCATCATGATTTCTGGCTTCAGCATATCAAGCGCCTTACAGATCTCGTCATGAGTGGCATGGCCTGTCGCATGCACATAGGAGGTACCCTGATAATGAACCCCGGCCCCGAGTTCAAGCAAGGAATCTATGCAGCGTCCTATTGCAAATTCGTTCCCCGGTATCATTCTCGCTGAAAAGATGACGTTGTCGCCGGGTTTGACCTTGTATCTGTGCCAGCCTCTTGCGATAAGGGCCAGCGCTGAATAGACCTCTCCCTGCGCCCCGGTGCATATGATCATCAGTCTGCTCCGGTCAGTGGAGGCAACCAGATCGGGATCCACCATCAGATGGGGCTCCATCTTCAGAAAACCCGTGTCAGAGGCTATTTCAACGACCTCGTTCATGCTCCGGCCGATTATGCAGACCTTTCTGCCGTTTCTCACCGCTATATCGTAAAGCGACTGTATGCGTCTGACATGGCTTGAAAAAGTTGTTACTATAACCGCCCCGGGGGTAACGCCTACAATATCTTCAATATTTGAGAGCGCAACAGCTTCATCCTTTCCCGCAGGTTCGGATTCGGCGTTTGTCGACTCACAGAGAAAAAGCCTCACGTCATCGAGCGTGCAGTACGCCTCGGGTACATACCTGAAATCACCGGAATGGACTATCAGCCCCTGAGGCGTCATAAGTGAGAAGGACAGACACCCCATGGTCGAATGCATCATTTCAATGACCCTTATATCCATACCGGATATGGTAAAGGTTTCTTCATGCATCAGAGGAATCAGGTCGACCGATGAATCCATATCGAACTCCCTGAGCTTTCTTTTTACAAGTTCAAGCGTGAACTCGTGTCCGTAGACAGGTATCGGGGCGTCTTTCAGAAGATAAGGCAGAGCGCCTATATGATCCTCATGACCGTGAGTCAGAAGGATGCCCTGGAAGAGTTCCTGGTTGTCTGTCACATACTTGAAATCAGGGATTATCTGGTCAATTCCGGTAATGTTGTATCTGGGAAACATAAGACCGGCATCAATGAGCACAGATCCCCTGCTGGTCTCGATTACCGTTGAATTAAGTCCAAATTCACGGACGCCGCCCAGGGGAATGATCCTTACATAACTCAAGAGCCTTCACCTATCAGAGCGGTCATGGCTTCCTTAAGCCTGAGTGAAGCCGACTGAATATCTTTCATTGTCTGCTTCGGCCCGGGAATATGTCCCAGGTTTATGGGCTTTCCTATCCTTATCGTGATGGGTACTCGCTTGATGTCATGCGTCCATCGGGGCATCAGGGCATATGCACCGGATACACCCACTGGAATGACATCATGGCCCAGTGCAAGGATCAGTCTTATCGTTCCAATCTTATAGGGAAGCAGCCTGTTGTCCCAGCACCTCTCTCCTTCAGGGAATATACCAAGCATATGGCCTTCCTGGACTACACGGATGGCGTTGCGCACCGCCTGAAAATCTGTTGTATACCTTCTGACCGGGAAGCTTCCGGCAATGCCCATCAGATATTTATGCAGTTTTGTTTTGTACTCCGAATTTTTTCCCATAAACCATATCTTTCTCGGAGAAAACGGGACCAGTATAATGGAATCAAGGAATGAGCTGTGGTTGGGCAGCATGACAACAGGGCCGCTCTCAGGGATATTTTCAATGCCCTCGACCTTTATCTTGAAAATAGCATTCAAAACGAGCTTCATCATAAATTTGGCAAAAGCGAAGAAAACCGGATGTTCAGTTCTGCGCCATGTCCAGACCGGAACCCTGAGCTTTTCGTACCCTTTGGCCTTTCTCGGTTTTTCAAGCCAGCCTTTTTTTCTTATGCGCGGACAAAATTCAACGATATCTTCGGAATAATAATCTCTGATGATCTTTCTAAGACAGTCTTCCCACTTCTTGCCCGACTCTTCAAGGAAGTCAAAGAACAGCGGACCGTATTCATGGCTTACGATCTGGAGAGTATCGCTCTCGATTGTAAGCGACAGCATGTCTCTTATGGCAAGTGTCCTGTTTCCGGTGCCGTTACCTTTGAATTCAAGCCTGTCACCGAACAGTTCCAGCCTTCCTTCACCGATGGGTTTCCTTACATAATGGGTGCTGACTATTCCTGCATAACCTGTATAGATACCGTTTGTGCTTTCCTCCGAAAGCCTCACCTTTTTGCTTTTTAATACAGGTTCAGTGTCGGGTATATCTATATCGAATGACAGAACCTTGTCGTACCAGTACCCGACAGGTCTGACTTCACCGTTTATTGAAACATCGCTCCTGCTGACAAGCTCAAGGGTCGCACCGCAGGAAATGCACTTCCCGTCCCTGCACCAGTCCATTGCACCGCATACCGGACATCTGTAAATGATATCAGTAATCATTAATTATCAAAACCTTTCTGAATGGAATCGTGCACAGCCTGCATCAGTGAAGTAATATCGTGCCCTCTGGTATCGATCGGCTTTCCTATTTTGATGCCTATTTTGCCCGGTTTGACCTTAATGGAATTCTTTGGAAGTATTCTAAATGAACCTGAAACCGTTATCGGGACAACCTGTGTACCGGATTCAAGCGCCAGGTGAAAGCCTCCTTTTTTAAAAGGAAACTGCAGTTTTCCGTCACTGGAACGAGTTCCCTCGGGGAATATAACGATTGAAGTGCCTGAACGGATCTTTTCAGCTGCAATGCGCATACTCTCGATGGCCTGTTTGTGATCGCCTCTGTCAACCATTATATAGGCGCATTTCTTCATGGCAAAACCGAATACCGGTATCTTGAAAAGCTCTCTCTTGACTGTCCATCTGAACTGGACCTTCAGGAAACCGAGTATGGCAAGTACATCAAAATTGCTTGCATGGTTAGGCATATACACGGCAGGACCGTCCGGTATATTTTCCTCCCCCTCAATATCGACCTTCACGTTGGCACAGAAAAGGGTCCATCTTGCCCAGTAACGGGCAATCAGATGAGGTATGTTTGCCGTGGGATCCAGCCAAGCTGCAATTATCGTCGGTCCAATAAACACCATTATAAAAGAGGAGGTTCCCAGAAGGCTAGTAATGCTCCAGAACATAAGGGAATTGATACAAGAGTAGCTTATAAAAGTCAAGAAAGGCCGCATGAAATCATCTTATTGCGCAACGTAAACCCTGCTTCAACAGGTATCCTGAAATTTTCACTTCATTGCCGATTTGCCGGCCTTATTATGCTTCTGCAACGCATGCATCTGTATTCCGCACCTTTAATAATCCTGTTGTGTCTTGTCCGTGTTATCTGATGCTCCCTGCAGTCGCATACATAGATATATCCCGGTTGATGTCTTCTGACGCCGGCAATGCCGGACACGTCATAGTCATGCAGCCTTTTAGGGTCCTGCCCGAAGGCCAGCATGACCGATTCCCATGTGCGGCCGTGAGGCCTGTCTTTTGAATTCAGCCTGAAGGCTATCAGGTGAGCAATCTCGTGCGTGACTGTCTCCATAATGAACCTGTCACCATTGAGTTCTGCCAGATGAGGGTTAAGCGAAATCTCCCATTTTTGAGGCCAGGCCCTTCCTGCAGCCTTTCCCCTCAATAAATACCTGATACCCGGCATCTTCAGCCTGCTGCATTTCTCAGGCCATAACCTGCCTGATGTCATTAACAGCTCCCTGATTCGGCATATCACTTTGTTATGCAATAAAATATTATCCATCCATTTACTGTTCATACAACATCCGGTTCACTTTTTTATTTTTCGCCATGCAATCGGGGCTACTGCGGCTTCGCCCTTTGTTATGTTAGAGACCCATGGCCAGCCGCATGTGGTGATATACCATTCGTCTTTTTCAGGCACATTGACATATTCCGGCGCATGTGCCTTCAGCCTCGCAATAAGAGAGGGCGTTTTTTTCATGCCCTTATAGCATCCGAAATAATACGGATTATCCGAATGAAATACGAGCGTGTCATTGTAGGAAGCCTTGTCTAACCATATCTTAAGCGGCAGGAGCAGCCCGTTCCAGAAGGCCGTATCGTTGTTGTAGGTAATCGAAAGATAATAACCGCCTTTATATTCAATCACAAAAGGAGATTCGGTCGATGCGAACGGCGAGTTCCTCTCGCTTCCCCATGACGTTCCAAGGGCGGGTCCGATATACTGCCAGCCTTTCAGGTCGAAAGACTGGTAAACGTCCACTCTGGAAAAAAAAAGCCCGCGTGCAGTTGTATACAGCAGCCACTGTCCTTCTGCCACCTTGATGATCATGGCATCACGAAAAAATTTATGAAACGGTTTATTAATAACGGTTTCCCGGTTCTCCCATGAAATGCCGTCTCTGGATGTCATCCTCTGAAGCCTGTGAGGCGACCAGAATATGTAATATATGCCGCCTTCTTCTATTACATGCGGCGCCCATGCGAGTTCGCCAAAATCGGCAACGGGTTTTTCCTCGCGCATGCCTTCCCTGGGAGGGAATTCCCTGCACACCGCGGAAGCAAAATATTTTTCCCTGCTGTAGTCTCCATTCGTTTTACTTGTAATGCCGAGAAGCCTCCAGTTTCCCTCATTATCACGATAGATTGTATGGTCATTTATATAATCTCCGTAAATGGAAGGCTTGAAAAGCGTTTTCCATTCACCTGCTATTTCAGGCCTGAAAACAGGTGCCTCGCCAGTGAGCACTTCAATCTCTGCCTCGCCTATAAGATGCCCGGTCACGGCTTTTTTCGGGATTCCGATAACCCTGTACCTTCCGCCTCTTTTAATCAGGAAGGAACCGTATTCTGCATTACCGGCTGTATTCCATTTTCCGCCGCGGTATTCTTCCACCCTGTAGGTTTCCACGTCCGGATCGGCTATCCAGCCAAGGTGCGCCCAGCCATAACCGTTTGAAACCTTTACACCATATTCGGCCTGCATCGGCTTTACTTCTTCTTTTGAAACAGACCCGTAGAAAGATGTCTTCAGGGGATATTCGATAAAAATCCTCAGGGCCGTTTCACATATCAACATCAAACCGATAATAATCAGAATCAAGAATAATATTATTTTTAAGGGTTTCTTTGCTTTCATATATGCCCATCTGATAAAAAGCCGGATAATAATATCAGGCATATGAACAACCAGCTTGACACTTTTACAAGATTTGCCACCGTATTTGTTGACATCACCATTCCGCAACAATATATTTTATAAGATTTCATCTTTTATTTATATGCATCATCAAGGAGGTAATTACAATGAAATCCGCTTTTAAAATTTTCTCAGGAATACTTATTTTCACCGTTTTACTTGCCGTCGTTTTTATTTCAAAGCCCTATGCCGAATTTCCGCAGGACCCGCCCAACGACCCTGAATTTACAGGTGCTGCAAGCGGCAAGGACCCGCAGAACTTTTCACCCACCGATTTTCAGTTCCAGATGCTTTCAGGCATGGACGAGCTTCCAGTTCAGTTTCCTCTGGCAAATGACCCGGAAGGTTCACCCGGAATGTCGCTCACCAGGGCCTGGAAGAAATACGGGACAGGCCGGAGGGATGTTGTAATTGCCTATGTCGAGGGTGGTATAAACTGGCATCATCCGGAAACAATCCCGGACATTGCAGACAAGATCTACATAAACAAAGGGGAGCTCCCACCGCCTGTTTATATGGGAATCGACGGCAAAGAGCATGCGGCTTACATAGATGTCAACCATGACAAATGGTTCAACGCCCCCGATTACTGGTACATGATGTCAAAGAAATATCCGGGCGAGAGTGTGCCGGGCGATCATAATAAAAACGGCATTCTTGACGCCGAAGACCTGATCATAGAATTCTCGGACGGAATCGACAATGACGGCAACGGGTATGTCGATGACATCTCAGGCTGGGATTTCTACAACAATCAGAACAACCCGGCCACCTATGACATCACTTACGGCCATGCAAACGGCATGATGAAGAACGCTGCGGCAATAACAGACAACGGTTTCGGCGAGGCAGGCTTCTGTCCGGACTGCATGCTGCTGCCTGTAAAGGCAGGCTGCGAGGCGCTTGACAGGACCGATGACCTTGCCCAGGCCTGGCTTTTTGCTGCGGATTCCGGCGCCGACATTATAGTCTCAACAACCGCCGACCTCGGATTCTCGACGTTTATGGAAGAGGCTGTCGATTACATCACAAGGAAGGGGATCGTAATTGTCGAATCCTCGAACGACTTTAATTCTACCGACCACCAGGGCGGCATGTTCCATGCAAATGTGCTGCCCGGAAACGGCCTTGTGCCGGATACGGCATGCATAATAAATGAACTGAACATATTCGGAAAGCTTACCAGAACTTTCCGGACTCGCTCGAATGTTACTTCATGGGGCACGCACAATATGTTCTCAGTCTCGACGCAGGGCGGCACAACATCAGAATCAACACCCACGCTCGGCGGTGTTCTGGGGATCGTGCTGTCGGATGCGAACACTATCCTCGAAGAAAGAGCGGGACAGCCTCCGCTGAACGGGTTCGAGCTTATACAACTTCTGATCGGAACATCGAGCAGGGTTGAGGATCCGAATCTGCCATGGCCGGGCAAACCGGGAAATTTCAACCTTCAGTACGGCTATGGCAGGCCGAATGCGTATAAGGCAATCGATGCAGTTAATGCCGGTAATATTCCTCCTGTCGCTGTGATAGATTCCCCGCGGTGGTACACACTGATTGATCCTTCACAGACCTCTATAATCCCGATTTCGGGAAGGGTATCGGCACGAAGGTCAAAAAGCTATTCATGGGAACTGCAGTTCGCACTCGGCGCCGAACCGGCATCTTTCAGACGCATTGATGGAAATACTGAAACAGAGGCCTTTGAAGGACTGCTTGGGACAATTGACCTGAATAACTATGAGGCTGAAATCAAAGAGTTCATCAAAAAGGATTTCAGCCTTTCAGACAGCAAGGAGTTGAGCACCACCGAGCAATACACTGCAACGATCCGTCTTGTCGTCTGGGATTATGAAGGAAACAGGGCTGAAAACAGGCGCAGCATTTTCATTTACCATGACAACTCCTGGAAAAAGCCGTTCCCGAAATATCTGGGCCACGGCGGAGATTCCCAGGTATGTCTTGCCGATATACAAGGCCAGGGCAGGCTCGCGATAGTCTTCGGCGACTCGGACGGCTATATCCACGCCATTGACTCAAAATCCGGCGATGAGCTTCCGGGCTGGCCTGCACATACGAACCCGACAGCCATAATAAAAGCTCATGCAGGTGTAAACCCCCGCTATGAACCGATTTTAAATCCCCTGAGCGTAGGCCCCCTTTATGGGGACGAGAAACTGTGGGTTGTTGCAACCTCCATCGCCGGAAGGACTTATGTTTTCGATGCATACGGAAGGCTCTCCGGGGGATGGCCTAAAACTCTGGATGCCGGAGTTACTCAGCCGGATAGTCCCAGGAAGAAGCTCCTCCTTTCGAGACTGGCAGCCAGGGGCGCATTCTCTTCTCCCGTTCTTTTTGATATTGACGGGAAACCAGGTCTTGAGATCATTCAGGCTGGATGGGACGGGCATCTGCACGTATTCAATGCAGACGGTTCATACTTGAGCGGCTGGCCTGTGAAAGTAGCTCTTCCTTCAGGTTATGCGCGTCCAGATAACCTCATGCTGATCAACGACCAGAAGATAACAAACACCCCCTGCATAGCAGACCTTGACGGCGATGGTGATTTCGAGATCGTGGTGAGGACCAACTATAATTATACCAAGGCCCCGGACCTTCAGATCATGTACAAGATGCACATCATAGCATATCATCATGACGGCAGCATCGTTAAAGGCTGGCCTGTGGAACTCGACGGCATGGTGATCTACTACGGTTCCGCGCAGGAATTCGTTACGGAAGGATCAGGCGCCCCTGTAGCCTGTGATGTCAACGGCGACGGGAAGGACGAAATCGCAGTAAGCCCCATGTTCTCACATCCCTGGCTCATTGACGGTAACGGAAAAATTCTGACCCAGTACAGCAGCGGATTCAATCCTTTGCCAAAGGCGGCTGATGTTGTCGACATTTTAACCGCTCTTACAACCGACATACCGATGAGCTTCACCACCTCGGGTGCGTTCGGAAAATTCGGAGGCGGACTGTCTTTCGCTCAAACAGGTTCCGGAATTCAAGGAATACTTCTCTCCATCCTGACGCCGGGAAGCGGAAAATGGCTGAAGAACTACGAAAGGGTCGTCGATGCAAAAACAGGAAAGGCAAGAAAAGGGTTCCCGGCGTTTTTTCAGGGCCTCAATTTCATCGGCGCACCGATTATCGTAGATGTAACCGGGGATGGCAATGCAGAGATCGTCGATGCAGGCGACTCATCGGCACTGCATGCCTATACCGATAGCGGAAAGCAGGCTGAAGGATTCCCCAAGTTCACAACCGGCTGGGGGCTCTTTTCTCCAAGCGCAGGCGATCTGGATTCCGACGGTCTTACCGAACTTGTCATGCTTACCCGTGAAGGATACCTGACCGTCTGGCGCACTCAAGGAAAGGCTTCCGCCAACACGGAATGGTGGCACAATCATCATGACGAATGGAATACCGGCCGATATGGTACGGACACAAGACCTCCGGGAATTGTAAGAAATGTAACATATGACAAAGAAACGGGAGAAATAACTCTTAAGGCCCCTGGTGATGACTGGTACGCCGGCAAGGCAAAAAAATATCTTGTAGAATTCATTCCGGGAGGCATGATGGAGTTCCCGGTCAAATCATCAGCCGGAAACTACGACTCAATACCAGTGCCGTCCGGCACGCAGGAAATCGTCCTTTCCGCAGTCGATAAGGCAGGCAACAGAGGCATGACTGTCAGTGTACCGATAGGCACGCTGAAAGGAGAGGACGCCGGAGATGACGGCGGCAGTTCAGGAGGATTGTGCTTTATAAGAACATCTCTTTAGATTCCGTTTTTATATGAACAGCCCGCCTGCCTGAACAGCAGGCGGACTGTTCATCCTGGAAAATCTTAAACTGAAACCATTACCCTTTGCATCAGGAATCAAAGCATCGGGTGTATCATCGGCATATGGATTTTTTCATAACAAATAATTATAATCAGCCAATGGCCCCAAGGAGGTACGCATGAAAAAGATATTGACGCTGTCAGGGTTTATAGCTGTTCTCATGATGTCAGGTTGTGAAAGGAGCGAAATCGTGAAAGACGACTTCAGTTATGGTGAGATTAAGAATTTAACTGCATCACAGAAGGAGGACTTATCCAGGAAAAGAATCTTTTTCGGCCACCAGTCTGTGGGCGGAAATATCGTTGAGGGACTGAAGGATGTCCTTAATGCCAATAAAGATATCAAGCTGGTCATTCTGGAATCAGACAAACCCGAAAACCTTAAACCGGGTGTATTCGAACATGCCCTGATCGGGCAGAACGAGAAGCCGGTATCGAAGATCGAGGCGTTCTCGGATCTCATAAAACATGGGACGGGCAAAAATTCAGATATAGCGTTTTTCAAGTTCTGTTATATCGACATAAACAAATCCACAGATGTAAAATCCCTGTTCAATATATATCAGCAGAAAATGTCTGAACTCAAGGCTGCATATCCGGATGTAACCTTTATTCATGTCACAGTGCCCTTCAGGCTGGCGGATAAAAATATAAAATACTGGATAAAAAAAGCTGTTGGTATTGATCCAAGCATAAAGAACAACACAGCGCGCAACAGATACAATGATCTTTTAAGGTCTGCCTATGAAGGCAAGGAGCCCGTATTCGATCTTGCAAGACTGGAAGCGGTTTCTCCCGACAAGAATCTGTGCTTCTTTGAAGACAAAGGAAGCCGGATCATGGTTCTTTGCCCTGAATACACGGATGACGGGGGACACCTGAACGCAATCGGCAGAAGATATGTCGCCGAGCAGCTTCTGGTGTTTCTGGCAGACCTGAAATAAGGAGAGCTTCGTGAGGAGAATCTTCCCTTTAACAGTTCTGACGGTAATCATGCTTTGCCTTGCAGCCTCTGCCACTGCATCCGCAAAACCCCGGAAAATTGAACTGGCCCCGCTGCCGGAAAGGTTCGATGCAGCAGCAATGGCCCCCATGCTCGAACAGGGCAAACTCATATGGGTCAACTCCCAGAAAGACGGCAAATTCAAGCAGGCAAGCATCATGGCCATGGTCAATGCAGGCATCAGAAAGACATGGGACGCTGTGACCGATTACGATCATTACAACGAATTCATGCCCAATGCCAAAAAGATCGTGGTTATCTCAAGGGAGGGCAGCGATACAGTTCTCAGCTATACTATCGATCTGCCGGGACCGGACTTCGAGTATACTCTAAGGCATCACCATACCCCTTATACAAGGGTGGACATAAAACCTGAAAACGACAAGGGCGATATCAAGACAGGCGCATGGCGTTGGGAGCTTATTCCCATTGGTGAGAGCAGGACTGTCCTTGTGTACACGCTCTATACAGACATCAGGGAATCAAGCTGGATACTGAAGATGGCACTTAAATCGGACCCGTCGATGGAACACGGAATCAACATCGCGACCGGCCTTGTCACGATAAGTGCGATAAAACGCCGGGCTGAAAAGCAATAAATAAGAGGGGAATACGGTGTATGATGCGATAGCCCTACTGCTGCTCCTCGTCGGACTCGAACTTGTTCTCGGAGTCGACAACATTCTTGTCATTTCGATTTTTGTGGGAAAGCTGCCAGAAAAAACTAGAAACAAGGCAAGGATCACCGGGCTCAGTTTCGCTCTAATTGCAAGGATACTGATACTCTTTATACTCGTCAAGCTTGCCGGACTGACTGACCCGGTTCTGCTCTCGTATTCGATCAGGGACATCATATTGCTCTCTGGAGGTCTTTTCCTCATCTACAAGGCGGTCAGGGAGATCCATCATACTGTCGAGCTGAAGGATGAGATGGAAAAAATTGAGGGAAAAATCTACAACGGCTTCGCAGCCGTGATAGTACAGATAGTCCTCATGGATATCGTATTTTCAATCGACTCGGTCATAACTGCAATAGGCCTGACAGACAAGCTGTGGGTGATCATCAGCGCAGTTATAATCTCATTCATGGCCATACTCGCATTTGCCAGACCCATAGGCGAATTCATCATAAGAAGGCCGTCACTGAAGATTCTGGCGCTTTCATTCCTTATCACGATCGGCGTTACGATATTCCTCGAAGGTACACACCAGCATGTTCCTAAGGCATACATATACCTGCCCATGGGATTTGCCCTTTTTGTGGAGATACTGCAGGAACGTTACCTGCACAACAAAAAGAAGATAGTGGAGCGGCAGGACTAGCCTGCCGTCTTTTCATCAATCCTTTCAAGAACCTCTTCTGTCTTCTCAATAAGCTCTGTCTGCGTCATTATCATGGGAGATTCCTTCATAAGAAGAGCCGCAACCGCGCTTCCGATCATGAGCACAAGGAATATGATCATGGAATTGGTCATCGAGCCCGTCACCGGGTTCTTGAGCAGATTCATGAGGTAGATGAACAGGATGCCCGATATCTGGCCTGCCAGAAGTATCATGCCCTGAGATGTCGACTCAGGCGTCGGGAAGCTGACCTCAGCCCCGTACTGGAAACCGACAGGACCGGCGCTCATCGTAAAGAAGCCCAGCACGAAACCCGCTATCAGCAGAGGGACGAAACCGCTCAAGAAGGTCATTCCGACAAGTCCGGGCACTATGCCTATCATGCACAGGATCAGATATGCCTTTCTCTTCCTCTGCTTGTCCGAGAGAACGGGTATTACCACCGCACCTATTATTCCGCCTACTATCATCGCGGCGCCTATGAGTCCTGCCTGTTCGGGATTAATCCCTCTGGGCTTCAGCAGAGGCTCAATCCATGTGCTGACTGCATTGAACATTCCAAGACCGATAAAGAACAATATCAGTATAAGAATCATATCTTTTATCTTGAACATGTGCTTCAAACCCATGAATACGCTGTGGCGCACTTCGTGTCGGTGAGTGGGAGGGGTGGGCGGTTTGTCCTTGATGAAAATGAAGAAGAGTACCGCTATTGCGAGGGATGCATAGCCGTACGACATGAGCATCCCCTTCATTCCCTGTAACTTGAACAGGACGGGCGTCAGCGCCATGGCAACGACAAAGCCCAGATACTGAGACAGCGCGCCCAGTCCCGCAGCCGTCGCACGCTCCTCAATCGGAAACCATTCGGCCCCGACCTTAGTAATTGCATTCAATATGAAAGGCTGCCCTACGGCCAGTCCGAAAGAAGAAATGAGTATGGCATTATAGCTGTCAGCATATATGCCCTTGATCATCCCGAATACGGCCGTCAGCACGGCTCCGACGCCTACACCTATCCTTATGCCGTAGGTATCGATCACGTATGATGCCGGTATGCACATAAAGATAAACATGATCATGAAGCTCATGGAAAAGAGCCCGATCTGCAGTTCGCTAACATTATAAAACTGTTCAGCATCGGTAGTAATGGGGGCAAAGTTCAACCAGTGCATCTGCATTATGCAGTTTATAAGCATGAAAGCAGCAAGAACCACCCATCGATAGCCGTAAACCTTTACCTTTTCCATGTAATCCCCCTTACTTCATCTGAAAATATTATCGCCAAGAAGCTGATGGTCGTCATACACAATTCAGGGTGCAAGCTTGATGGTTATCGTGTTACCCTGCTCCAACAGTACAGGTTTTTCAAGTGGAATTTCTTTTTGTTCCCAGTCTGTCAGATCAGCCATTACAGTTTTTATAATGACGGGTTTGCCGAAATGTTTCCTGACATCTATGGTGGCGAGGCCTGTCCTTGCATCGTAATCAAGCATGGCCCAGAACCCGGGAAAGAATATGGGGCATTTAAGCCTGTTTTCTCCCGGCATGGGCCTTGGGCCAAGATGAAGAACAGCCCGGGGAATATCAAGCGCCGCTCCGGTGAAGGCATTCAAGACCGCCCACGCGACGGGATGGGTCATGTATATGCTCTTTGTTTCTCCTGTCAGGTCGGCGCTGAATGTATAGCCAAGCCTCTCCAGACGTGAATAGACCATATAGAGCGTGTCAAGCCCTTCATCGATCTGCCCCAGATAGATATGCTCGCAGGCCTGATAGCTTATGACCTGCCAGATGTATATCTGTCTGATATCACCGTGAAAAAATCCCCTGGGCACCAGTTTTTCGCTGCCGGAAATCGTCATTTCGGCAACAGGTTTCGGCATCCTGCCTTTAAACCTGGGAAGGTTTTTAGCCCCATTGATCAGAAGCTTGAAAGCCAGCTCCATATGACTCGCGGCCTTTTCCGCTTCAAGAACAGGGCACAGACCGGAATACCTGCTTACCCAGTCTCCTGCCAGTGCGGCGCAGAATATTGTAGGCCTCATCGGCGAACTTCTGTAATATCCCCTCTCATTATCCCACAGGGCTTCATCGATACGCTTTTTGCATGCTTCAGCTCTTTTTTCAAAAAGGGCGCTTATCCCAGGCTCAATATGCCCGGCAAGGTCGAGCATGGTTTTCAAGGCCGCAAGATATATGGTTGCCGAATATATGAACGTACCCGGAAAATGCCAGATGTCATAGGTCGTTCCGCCCTCCGGAACACCGTTAACGCAGTTTTTATCCATATATTCCGCCATCCGTTTGAGGTCCGGCCAGAACATGTCAAGCCACTCTTCATCCCCGGTCATCCTGAACATCTTTCCAGCCTGAATGATCTCGCTTGCGGCCAGGTCTGTCCACTCCTTGGCCTTAAGCACGAATATGATCTCCTCGGGCCAGCCGTAGGGAACCGACGCATCGCCAAGCGCCAGGTCACAGTTGCCGTTTCCGTGAGGAACCGAACCGCGCCTGTCCATCAGCCTCCTGAAGGTTTCAAGTTCGCTCCTGTCGAGTTCTGTAAAAAAGACCGATGTATAAGGGTGCGATGAAAGCCTCTGATCGTTCGTGCCGGTCAGCCCGCCGTACGGCCACTGCCAGTCCATGCCTTCGATTGTATAGAGACGGCCGTCTTCAGGTACAACAGTGTTGCATAATACCGAATCGATTGAATTCATGATCGTGCGCCTGAGCCAGGCGGGCAGATTCGATTCGTCGAGCAAAGAGGGCAGTTCCATCGTCTCACGGTAAAGACGCTCCCTCTGTGATTTCAGGTAGCCTGCGATTTCAAAACTGTCCTTGAAGTAATTTTCATAGACATGGCCCACCCTCTCTCCGTCATGTATGCCGCTTCTCGATTTCAGCACCGGGCTCTTTTCAGTTACATGTCCGGGTGTCCACCATATCAGATAAAATGGCACATCCACGCTTTTCCCCGGTTCAAGACTTCCATGAACTGCTACAGCGCCGGCTGGTCTTATTCTATCCGAGCCGATAACAGGCACTGCCTGTGACGATATCCTCCCTGACCTGACAAAGCTGTCCAGGATTGCGGGTGATAACTCCATTGAATCATATCCTTCACAGATGTCGGTCTGGAAACCGTCCGGCGGACAGGCGGAAAGAAGGTACTCGCCCAGCACGCCATATCTGTGGGACCGTGGATCGTATGATTGACTTGTCCTGAAAAGAATGGCGGGCATTCCGCCTGTTTCACAAGCCTCCTGATAATTGCCGTTAACATCGCGATAAGTCAGCTTGCCTTCAAGCCCTACAGGAATCTTCCTTCTCCTCATGACAAGCCCGGTCTGGCCTGTCCCTCCGCAGCCCAGGATATTCTGCCAGGAAAAAAGGACGGACACGAAAACGGGTTCATTGGAGATATTCTCAATTCTCACGGAGAATAATGCTGCAGGAATTGTAGAATCCTTTATATTATGGGGTATGTGCGGTGTGAAACCAGAAAGCCTTATCTCAACCGGCAGGCTGTCGTTAAACCCGAGTTCGAATTCAGGAAGTCTGCCTTTGAAACGTGTCGAAGCTATCGCCTCGATATTGCCGAATTCCTTTTCGTAACCATACCTGAGTATGCGGCTTTTTTTCGCGATGCCCTGCATGGTGTGAAGGGCAAAGAAAGAGCCTCTGAGACTCCTGACCGGGTTCATCCAGTTGTTGTTGCAGCGGGCCTCAATGAAACTGCCGTCCGAACCTATGGTAATGCCGCCCGAACCTATTCCGCCAAGCGGGAAACCCCTGGCAATCGAGCTTTTAACATATTCGCCTGCCGGCTCATCCCATGTTATGAGGCGCTTATCCATAAGACCCCCTGTCAGCTTTATTTAACTGCCTGCCAGAATAACACATGAGATGACATTGAGCATAGTCTCATGATATTCAGCAGGACAGAATCTGATACGGGAGGTCCTTCATGGGCGGTCTGCTTCTGGGGCTTGATATAGGCAGTTCATTCGTTAAGGCATCGATTATTGAAATCGAAAGAGGACTGTTGAAAACCGCATCACACTCCCCGGAAACCGAAATGGAGATTTTATCCCCCAGGCCGGGCCATGCCGAACAGGACCCTGAAACCTGGTGGAAGGCGGTATTGGCCTGTCTCGATAAAATTAAATCAGCAGGAATAAGACTCGATGAAATCGAGGCAATCGGAATCTCATACCAGATGCACGGTCTTGTTGTGGTCGGCAAGGACTTAAGGCCGCTAAGGCCTTCAATTATCTGGTGCGACAGCAGGGCGGTCACAACCGGCGAAAAGGCGTTCGATGCAATAGGCCATGATCTGTGCCTGAAACGATTCATGAATTCTCCGGGAAATTTCACTGCATCAAAACTCGCCTGGGTCAAAAAAAACGAGCCTGGTATATACAAAAAAATCTACAAATTCATGCTTCCGGGAGATTATATTGCTCTCAAGCTTTCCGGTGAGGCAACAACAACACCGGCAGGACTCTCAGAGGGAATATTGTGGGATTATACGGACTCGGCCCCGGCAAAGCTTATACTTGATTATTTTGCAATCGATGAAAGGCTTATCCCGGAAATCAGGCCGTCATTCGGCCTGCAGTGCGTTATTTCCAGAAATGCCGCCTGTGAAACAGGCCTCAAAGAAGGCATTCCGGTCGCCTACCGCGCAGGCGACCAGCCCAATAATGCATTTTCGCTCAATGTACTCAATCCGGGAGAAACTGCAACTACCGCCGGGACATCAGGGGTTGTTTACGGGGTATCCAATAAACCTGTTTACGACGCAGAGTCCCGGGTCAACGGATTTCTGCATGTAAACCACTCGGCAAAGGCCGGCCGATACGGCATTCTCATGTGCATTAACGGCACCGGAATCCTGAATTCATGGCTAAAACACAACATGCCTGGTCTCAGTTATGAGGAAATGAACCGTCTCGCGGCGACCGTGGCGCCGGGCTCTGAAGGCCTCGTTATTCTTCCTTACGGAAACGGTGCGGAAAGGACTCTCTCAAATATAAATCCCGGCGTGTCAGTGCGGGGGCTCGACCTGATAAGGCATACAAAGGCCCATCTTCTCCGCGCAGCCCAGGAGGGAATCGTCTTTGCTCTCAAATACGGTATGGAGATCATGGAAGGCATGGGCATAAAGGCTGAAACCATCCGTGCAGGACATGCCAATATGTTCCTCAGCAATGTGTTCTGTGAAGCCTTTGCCTGTGCGACCGAGGCGAATGTGGAATTGTTCTCGACCGACGGCGCCCAGGGAGCGGCGCGCGGCGCAGGCATCGGTTCAAACGCTTATGGTTCCTTTGCCGATGCCTTTACCGGGCTTGAAATAATATCGAAAATCGAACCGGCCCGAGGACTGGCAGACGCCTATGGACAGGCATACGCATTATGGAAGCAAACTCTTGATGTTGTGCTGAAACAGGAAAACAGCAAACCTTCCCAATGAAAGAAGACAGGAAATGCCCGTATCTGCCTGGCAGAAATTCATTATATGAAGAGTATTATGTCGATCATCTGGAGCCTCACATATACGAAAAACTTCTCTCGATGGGATTCAGAAGGAGCGGAAGAATAGTATACAGGCCAATCTGCCGGAATTGTTCCGAATGCAGACAGATCCGTATTCCGGTCGGCCTGTTCAATCCCGGCAAATCCATGAAGAGGGTATCCCGGCTGGGAGCGGATGTGCAGGCGAGCATCTCGAGACCTCGATATTCAGATGAAAAACATGAACTATTTAAACGCTATCTTAACCACTATCATGACAATACAATGTCGAGAGACCGGATGTCCTTTATCTCCTTTCTTTATGATTCGCCTGCCGAGACATACGAAATCGTTTACAGCTTGGAAGGTCGTACTGTGGGGATAAGCATAGTGGATGCAGTACCTGACGGGCTGAGCAGTGTATACATGTATTTTGATCCGGAATACGGGAAGCTCAGTCCGGGCACCCTCTCAATCATAAGGGAGATAAGATTATGCCTTGAGCTTAAGCTGCCGTATTACTATCTGGGATACCTTGTATCAGGAAGCAAAACCATGAACTACAAATCGAGGTTCAGGCCATATGAGGTTCTCACTGGACCAGGCAAATGGGAAACTGCCGGTGAAAAGGAAACGGTTGTCTTTCTGTGAAATCAGACCGCCGTATTTGCACAGGCTGTCGGATCATCATGATTACAATTGCCTTGACCTGATTTTCAAATCCGGATGTGATTTGTCCGTTTATCTTTCATTAAGAGTATTATATATACGTTCATTGTTTACAAAATATTAATATTCAAATGAGGTTTTTATGAAAAAAGTTGTTATCTCACTGATTTTAATACTGGCATTCTCATCCATGGCATATGCAGAAGAGCCCTATTTCGGTACTGACGGAATGAAAGGCCTCAGCGTCGAGCAGCAGAATATGCTGGCCGAGGGAAAAATAGTTTTTTCCACGACAGACAAGTCAAAGGAAAACTCTCTGATTGAAGCAGCCATCATATTCAACCAGCCTGTCGAAGAGACATGGAACCTTCTCGCAAAAGTCGAGATACAGGACAGGTATCTTCAGGAGATAAAAAAGATAAAGCTCACGAGCAGGAACCCGGTCAAGGTCGAGTTCGGGCTGAAGATCCTTTTCGTATCAATCTGGTACCAGTGCCTGTACCAGTTCAACAAGCCCGATTATTATTTTGACTGGCACCTTGACCCGGCATACAAGAATGAAATCAACCAGCTGAAAGGATTCTGGAAACTCTACCCGTACGGAAACAATAAGACACTTGCCCGCTACGGAAGCAACGTCGTGGTAAAGGGCGTGCCTGACTTTGTCCAGGGTGCATTTAAAAAGAGCGGCGTGGAAAAGGCCCTAAATGCAACAAAGAAATTCGTTGATTCAGGCGGCACCTGGACATATCGAAATAAATAAAAGTTCATACTCTGCAGGGCGCCTGTTATCAGTTGTAAAAACAGATCAATTTTATCTTCAGATGCTGCCCGGCATGTTGTTTTATGTTACTTCAAAGCATAATATCCAAGTGAGACAGGAGAAATGTTATGGCCCTGACAGTGCTTTCACTTGCCCCTCTTCAGGCTGAACTGGTCAAGCTTCTAATCATGCAGACCCCTGGCGTACCTGATTTTGAAGTAATGGCCGGTAACGGGATGTCTGCTGAAGAAATAAAAAAGCACATCGGGAAAGCTGATGCGGTTTTGTGTGACTATACGTTCAAGCACGAAATAACCGAAGACCTTGTGTCCGAGGCCAAGAAACTGAAACTCATCCAGCAGCCGAGCGTCGGGTATCAGAATATAGATGTGGAGGCCTGCACGGCCAGAGGAATCATGGTAGCGAACACCGCCGGCGCCAACACAGCCAGTGTGGCTGAACACACTGTCGCGTGGGGGCTTTGCCTGCTCAAAAACATGTTCCATGCGCACAAGAGCACGCAGCAGGGCAAGTGGGAGCAAATGAATATCAAACCGGCAGAGCTTAAAGCCAGGGTATGGGGTATTGTCGGCTTCGGCCGAATCGGACAGGCGGTTGCCGTAAGGCTGAAGCCCTTCGAGTTGAGCAGTATCCTATATTTCGACATTCATAGATATGAGAGCTCACTGGAACAGGAACTCGGCGTAGAATACTGCGACATGAAAACGCTTTTGAGCCGGTCCGACATAATAAGCCTGCATGCGCCGCTTACAGAAGCCACACGGAACATGATCGATGAAGCAGCCCTCAATGCCATGAAAAACGGCGCTTATCTGATCAATGTAGCCAGGGCTGAACTGGTTGACGAAAAAGCGCTGGCTGATGCCATTATGAAAGGAAAGATTGCCGGAGCAGGTATAGATGTTTTTTCAGAAGAGCCTGTAAAAATGAATAACCCTCTGCTGGGCGTGGACAGCGACAGACTGTTGCTTTCTCCCCATGTAGCGGGAGTGACCGATGAGGCTGCCGGAAGAATCATAAACATGGCTGCGGCAAACATCGCCCGGGTGTTGAAAGGCGATGCCCCGGAATCACTGGTGAATAATGTCTGAGCATTCTATCGTCATCAATTAAATGGCTTGGAATTTATCTTCACCTGCAATATTTAAATTATAAGATGATTTTCAGGCAAATTTAGGTATCTTTCTTGTTTACGCACTATTCCCCTGATAATACTACGCTTCCATCTCCGCAATTAGTTCCCCGCTTCCGGATGCATCATACCCGCCGAGGGCCGAGACCTTGTCTCTAAACTCAGGGGAACGTATGGTATCAAGCACAACCTGAATGTTCTTAACATTGAGGAAATCAGCCGGAATAACCAGGTCATACTGTTCCCTGTCCATCGGAATAAAATCGAGGTCGAGCGCTTTAGCCGCGGCATAGATGGCCATGCCGCAGTCAGCGGCTCCGGAAAGTACATCAACGGCCACGGACATGTGGGTGAACTCCTCACGTTCATAACCTTTTATTGATTCCGGGCTTATGCCCGAACGGGCCAGGTTATAGTCAAGCAGTATGCGCGTACCCGAGCCAGGCTGCCTGTTGATGAATGTGATATCATTCCTCGTGAGGTCCGAAATCCCTTTTATGCCTTTGGGATTGCCCTTTGCCACTATCAGTCCCTGATCCCTCATGACCAGGCGGAAGAGACATATCCTGATGCCTTTCAGGTATCGCCTGATGTAGGAGACATTATATTCGCCTGTTTCAGTATCCAGGAGATGCGACCCGGCAATGTGGCACATGCCTTTTCTTATGGCGATGAGGCCGCCGAGGCTGCCTGCATTCCCGGATGATATCCGGATGTTTTTGCCGCTGCGCCTGATCTCATCGGCGAGAATGTCTATTGTTATGTCATGGCTTCCTATAACGACTATGGTGTTTCTGAGTTCTTCATCGTCCACCAGGAGTTCTGCGCTTATCTCTTCATCCTGCGTCACGCCTTCGGACATTGACGGGATACGTATGATGCCTTCCGCCCTTGTAAGCGTGGTAACCGAACCAGCAGACCTTGGCAGCGGCGTTGCAACCAGCCTTTCTCCGACCCTGCCGATATTCACCCTGACGAATTCCTCTGTCCCCAGTCTGGATGGAATATCCCGTGATGGTTTTACACGGATGGTCCTTCTCTCCGGAAGGGAAAGCCCCTGAAGCCCGAATATCACGGGACGGGCAAACTGCTCGAAAGACATTACAGCTGAGACGGTATAGCCGGGAATGCCTATGACCGGTTTGCCCTGAATGACGCCCAGTATGGTGGGCTTTCCGGGCATCATGGCAACCCCGTGCACAAGGACTTCACCGATTTCAGCCACGATATTGGCCGTATAATCCTTCGAACCCGCAGATGAACCGGCATTTATGAGAATAAGGTCAGCATCGGAACTGGCAGCCCTCAAGAGGACGCTGCGAATATCCTCTTCGGTATCCGGGACTATATCATAAACAACCGGCTCTCCATGGGCTTCGCGTACAAGGCCGGAAAGCGTTATGGAATTGGATTCTATGATCTGGTTTTTCTTTATCAGGCCGGGATCATCGATATCAGTGTGACGGATGAGCTCCGTGCCGGTCGGGATGATTGCCACCCTGGGCTTCTTGCGAACCTCTATTCTGAATATGCCCGATGCAGCAAGCGCCCCCATATCATAGGGCCTGATTACATGGTTCTGGGGCAGAAGCAGCTGCGTTGCAACAATGTCCTCTCCCACCTTTCTTATGTTCTGCCAGGGATAGGCGGGAGACATGATCTCCAGCCTGTCGTCATCAAGCTGATGAACCTTTTCTATCATGATAACTGCGTTACAGCCCTCGGTCAGGGCCTGACCGGTATTGATCCAAAACGCATCAATACCTATGGTCAAATGCTTAGGGTTCTTCTCCGTGGTTCCGTAGGTCTCTTCCGCCCGGACAGCAATACCGTCCATGGCGGCACAATGATAGGTCGGTGCCGATATCCTTGCAAAAACAGGCCTGGCTGTTACACGCCCAAGGGAATCTTCAACACTTATCTCCTCGGGCTCGGTCTTTTTTCCCTGCCATACCTTCGAGAATATCTCACGGGCTTCATCAAGCCCCTTCATTGCCAGATAAACATGCCTCTTCATCTACAGCGTTCCTTTAACTGGCTTAAAGAGGAGGACATTGACAACCTGTCCCTGATAAAGACCCTCTGTATTCCTGTCGATCTTAACCAGTCCCTGAGCCTCGACCAGAGTGGAAATCAGCCCTGACTTGCCGAAAACCGGCTCCGCAAAATATCGTCCATCTCTTTTGATGAGCTTGACCCTGATGTAATCGTCTCTGCCGGAGGCGGATTCGATGTTTCTGGCAAGCTCGGCCTTAATATAAAAATGGCCGTTTTCAAAGGCCTCTGCATCGCCAGAGAGTCCAGCTAAAAAAGGCGTCAGAAAGACTTCTGTGACAACCATGGCAGATGCCACATGACCGGGCAGCCCGAAAACGGCCTTATCGCCTATGCGGGCAATTATCGTCGGTTTTCCAGGACTTATGGATATACCGTGAACCAGAAGCTCCATGCCGGGAAATGATTCAAGGACCTGAACCGTGATATCCCTCGCGCCTACCGAGCTGCCCCCTGAAATCCACACGGTATCGGCAGCCTCAAGGCCATTGGCCACCATCTCTTTAAGATCGGAAAAGTTATCTTTACACAAACCCAGGCTGATGGGAATCGCCCCTGCGGAAGAGCAGAAGGCGCTTAAGGTGTAGCTGTTGATGTCGCGGATCTGTCCGGGTACCGGCCTTCGATCTATTGGCACGACCTCGTCCCCTGTAGAAATAATCGCGACCCTCGGTCTTTTGAAGACAGTAATTCTCTCAATGCCCAGTCCTGCAAGGAGACCCAGGTCCTGCGGTCTGAGGATAAATCCTTTCTTGAAAATCAGGGTCCCTTTTTTCAGATCATCGCCGGGCCTGATGACATTTTCAAGCGGCGATACTGCGCGGCTTACCTCAATCGTCCTCTCATCAAGGCTGTGGCAGTATTCGATCATTACGACCGCATCCGCACCTTCAGGCATCATGCCGCCGGTCGATATCCTTATGGCCATGCCGGGTGTTACCTTCCCTTCAGGGGCCCGGCCCATGACAACCTCACCGGCTGTTTCAAGCAGGGCCGGAAGACTCTCTGTTGCGCCAAAGGTATCTTTGGCCCTCACCGCATAGCCGTCCATTGTTGACCGGGAGAATTCGGGCAGATCCTCAGGGGCTGTGATCTCCCCGGAAAGGACACGGCCCAGCGCCTCTTGAAGAGATACGCTCTCTTCGCCGCAATGACTGAAGCCCTTTAATATCTCAAAAACTTCTTCAGATGTCCTGACCTTGAAAAACAAAACTTTTCACTCCTTATCCGCAGTTTCTTTATATTTTATCTCACAACCGCCGTCTTGAGAGGCTGACTTTTACAGGTACTAAGATTTAACAGCAATTTCGGTTAAATTCTATAACTTTCAGTCACCGGTGCAATTCCCGCGGGACTATATTAATTGTGCGGTAACCTCACTCGAGATTTCCTATGGATAGAATTTTCTGTTATCTTATTTATAATAAACAAAAGTTCCGGGGGTTCGTACATGAATGCAAATGTAATCATAATCAATAAAAAAGACAATGTCGCTGTCGCACTGGCTGACATAAAGAAAGGTACGCAGGCAATCCTGGCTGACGGGGCATTCATTGAAGCAGTCTCGGACATCCCGTACAGCCACAAGATCGCACTGGCCGACATCCCGCGTGGCACCGATATAATAAAATACGGCGAGCTCATAGGCGAGGCGAAAATCGATATAAAAAAAGGTGAATGGGTGCACACCCACAACCTCGATATTGAAGAAAAGGGGAAATAAGATGTCTACCTTTCAGGGCTTTCTCAGGCAGGACGGCTCGGCTGGTATAAGAAACCATGTGGCGATACTGCCCAGTGTGGCATGCGCAAACGGCGTCGCAGCAGCCATCGCAAGGGCCGTTCCCGAAGCGGTGCCGCTTTTTCACGGACACGGATGCGCCCGCGCCGTGGAACTCGGACTGCATATACGCACACTCTCGAATTTGGGAAGGCACCCGAATTGCGCGGCCGTACTCGTTGTGGGCCTGGGATGCGAACCGATCAAGGCGGACATCCTTTATGACGCAATCGCAGCAACAGGCAAACCTGTCGAAAAGCTCGTCATACAGGATGAAGGAGGTTCGAGAAAAACAACGGCCAAAGGTATAGAGATAGTAAAGCGTATGGTTGCAGACGCAGCGAAAATCACCAGACAGGAACTGCCCCTTGATAAGATAATCATGGGTCTTGAATGCGGAGGGTCGGACGCCTTTTCCGGAATAACCGCAAACCCTGCGACAGGCATAGCCTCGGACTGGCTTGTGGATGCAGGCGGCACGGTAATCCTTACAGAGGATACGGAGATGATAGGGACCTCGCATATCCTCGCGCGTCGAGCATGCTGTCCTGAAGTGTCCGGTCAGATAGTAAAGATGGTGGATGATGCGGAAAAGCTGACACATGACCTTCTCGGCCCTCTTGCCGCTTATGTAATCGCACCCGGCAATATGGACGGCGGCATGAGTTCGATCCGTGAGAAATCACTCGGATGCATAGTAAAGGCCGGCAGCAGGCCGATAACCCAGGTGGTGGAATACGGGGAAGTTCCTTCTGAGAAAGGTGTAGTCCTTATGGATGCGCCAGGTTATGACGCCGAAAGCATGACCGGCGTTGCCGGAGGGGGCGCCCAGCTTATGGTCTTCACTACAGGCCGCGGCAACCCGCTTGGATACCCGATAGTTCCCGTCATCAAGATTGCAAGCACATCACGGCTTTACAATAAAATGGAAGACGACATGGATATAAATGCCGGCCGGATACTGGAAGGTGCAACGCTGGCTGATGTTGGGGGAGATATCATCTCTCTCGTAAAAAAGGTCCTTGATGGCGAACCGACAAAGGCGGAGATAAACCGGCAGGACGGAATTGTGTGTCTGTATGCGATGACCCCGTCGTTCTAATACAGCGTATGATAATCTTGTGGAGCTGCGTAGTTCCTTATCCCTATACTATTGTACAAAAAAGTTAATGAGCTGTTGAGCTGTTAAGTTGAACCTTTTCAGACTTTGATTCTTCTTAACAGCTTATTAAATCATCAGCTTAATGCTACAGAGCCGGGGACACCTTCACAACCACCGCCTCAAGCGCAGGCAATGAAACCTTATAGGATCCTGCTTCATAAGCCACCGGCTCGGATGCTGCAATCCCGAGCGGATGGCCTTCTGTTGAACCGTCCCAGGTGAGACCTCCAAGCGTAAGTCCTGTCTTTGCAGTCAAGGAAGGGGCTTGCAGACGCACAAGGCTGGCAGATTCAGACCATCCCGGAATATGCAGATAAACGACTTTATCGGTTTTCCGGTTCAGGTTGATCAGCGCAACGCGTACTGCCCCATCTTCACCGAGTGTTGCCCAGGCATGTACCCGGGCCGGTGTTTTTATGGAAAGAGGCAGCAAACGGCCGTGACTTGCCGTCGCCAGCGAGAAAAACCTCATCCCGTAGTAAAGCGGATATACAACCGGGACACCGGATGCATCCAGGCTGAACACCGCATATCTGGACGGGGTATGGAAGTTGATTCCGTCAAGGCCCGCCGCTGCCAGCTGGAAGGCTATGTCAGCACCCCAGAGGGCTGCTGCATATACGTTGCTTACACCATCAGCCCCGCCGCATGAAACGCTGTTCATTTCGTCCATCCGGTACGCCAGGCCCTGAGCGTGCGCAGCGGCTGCAAGGGTCTTGTAGCTTGCCCCGATTCCGCTGGTGGCATATTCGGTCAGAAGGGCCTCAGCCGAAGGCGCAAGGTTGTAGCAGTTTGTGAAAGGGTAGATGTGGGTCGTCACAAGTGCGAGTCTGTTTTTCTCCCGTTCGCAGAAGCCGGGCATGTTCCCCAGCCATGAACGGTTTGCAATTGCAGTCGCAGCGAAAGGGGTCGATGGCGGAACCTGCTCTGCTATATTGTCATGAAAGGCTTCCATATCTGCAAGATATGCGTTCCACCCATACCCCAGACCGCGGCGGGGCCCTTCAGTACGATACAGGTCCGGTTCATTTCCCATCTCAAAGGCCTGGATGGCATTACCGGGGATGGCATCGTAAGCCGCATCAATCAGGCCGACTGCAAGTGCGGGATCGTCAATCGCCAGGTTAAGTCCCAGAATCAGGCGGGTTTGCAGGACTTCGGCCAGTGCAGCCAGTGTGGCCAGGTGTGCAGGACCTATGTTGATGGTGACGCCCGACGGGGGTGTTGCCCCCTGAGGATTCCACCACGCCAGATCCTGGCTGTTTCCGCCTATTCGAACGGACAGCCGGTGATCCTCGGCCTCGAATGCGCGCATAAGCGTTACCACTGCCGGCCTTAACCCGCCTGAGCCGTCGCCAAGATAGTCCGGGACACTGCCCCATTCCACGGAAATACCAAGAAAGTCATCCTGAATTTGTGCACCGGGTGCTGCAGGATCTATCTCAACAGTTACCTTATCGCCGATGCAGGATGAAGACATCGTTAAACAAAGAAAGAGCAGTGAAAACATAAATCCAGATTTTATTGTCCTATTTACATTTCTTATTATGCGACCGATTTTTCCCTGTACAATATGCCCCATATCCGGCTCCTCAAATAATTTAATAAGGTCTGCTGAAGCATTTAAAAAGTATATATAGCTCTTGTGCAGGATTAAAAAAACAGAAAAAACCGCATCGTATTGCATTTTTGAAAGCATGGACTAATATTTTTCCATATCAATGTCTATTGTGGAGGTGAGACATGCTTATAGAAAACCAGCAGTTAATGACCAATGCAAGAGAGACGCTGCGCGGAAGGTGGGGCGATGCAATTGCCGCATGCATAGTTTTTGCAGCCATTATCATAATTTTAAACGCGGTTCCCCTGATCGGAAGCATTGCGAGCCTTCTTATTTCGGGCCCGATGATACTTGGATTTTACCTCTTTTTCCTTCCCTACGTAAAAGGAGAGACGCCGCGGATAGCAGTTATCTTTGATGGCTTTAAAAGTTTTCTTGACTCATTCGTCGCCTACCTCGTAGCTCTCATATTCATATTTCTCTGGAGCCTTCTACTTATAGTACCGGGCATTATAGCTGCAATATCATACTCGATGATGTTCCTGATCATGGCGGAAAATCCGGGGATGGACGGCATGTCCTCTATAAGAAAGAGCAAGGAGATGATGAACGGTTACAAGTGGAAATACTTCTGCCTCATGTGCAGGTTCATCGGTTGGTTCCTGCTCTGCATCATCACCTGCGGAATAGCCGGTATATGGGTGGGGCCCTACTGGGTAACCAGCAAGGTGCTCTTCTACGAGGACATCAAAAAGGAAAAGGCCCTGCTGATAACAGCTCCATCTTCTCAGACAGAACCCTTGATGCCTTCATGAGGGTTTCCCTCTTCATCCCCTGCACCGTAGATATATTCATGCCGGACATCGGGGCGGCGGTTTTCAGCCTGCTCAAGAGACTGGGATGCGAAGTTGTTTACCATCAGGAACAGACCTGCTGCGGTCAGGCGCATTTCAATGCAGGCCGCAGAAAGGACGCCGCAAAACTCGCCAGACGCTTCATCAGCATATTCGAACACGACGATAACATAGTTTGCCCTTCAGGTTCATGCGTTTACATGGTGAAAAAACATTATCCGGAACTGTTCGGTGGCGACGTCAGGTGGCTCAAGCGGGCAAAAAGGCTTGGAGAGCGGGTATTCGAACTGTCGGAATTCATCGTATCGAGGCTAGGCATCAAAGATACGGACGCCCGGTTTAACGGCAAGGTCGCCTACCATGAATCCTGCCATCTGCTCAGAGGCCTTGGCGTTACCGGATATGCAAAAGAACTAATCTCTCGAGTGAACGGCGCCCAGGTTGTACCTCTTGCCGGGGCCGATTCATGCTGCGGCTTCGGTGGAGAATTTTCGAACAATTACCCTGAAATTTCAGGAGCCCTGGTAAGTGACAAGGTTAAGAACTTCATCGCATCAGGGGCGGACGTGATCATCCTTTCCGAACCAGGGTGCCTGCTTAATATCATGGGATATCTGCACAGGCACCACCCGGATAAAAAGGCCATGCACATCGCAAATTTTCTGGCATCTCAGTAGGCGCTGTAATGGTAAAAAGAGCAGGCACCTTTATTGAAACCGCAAGAAAGGAAATGGCCAATCCTTTGAGCCAGGCCTTTCTCTCAGTTCTGCCTCCGGGATTCGCCGTAATGAAGCAGCTATCAATGTCGAGTTTTCCGGATCCTGCCGCTGCCATCGAACTGTCCAAGGCAATCAGGCAGGAAACCCTGACAAGGCTGCCGGAGCTTCTTGAAGAATTCGAGGAGAATGCGCTCTCTAACGGAGCCAGAGTCTTCTGGGCTGGTGACTCGGCTGCCGCGAACGAATACATACTGAACCTGTGCAGAGAAAAGGGCGCAGCATTTGTTACTAAAGGCAAATCCATGATCACCGAAGAAACCGGCCTCAACAGCGCACTTGAAGAAGGCGGAATCGAGGTGTTTGAGACAGACCTCGGAGAGTTCATAACCCAGCAGATGGGAAGGCCGCCTTTTCACATTGTAGGGCCGGCCATCAATATCCCAGCAGCCGAGATAAGCGAAATCTTCCTTGAAAAAGGAATCATCAGCGAGCCTTCAAACGACGCTGTGGCTCTGGGCAAGTCTGTCCGGGCATATCTCAGGGACAGGTTCAAGTCCGTAAAAGTGGGTATTACCGGAATCAACATGGCGGTCTCCTCGAGCGGCGCAATCATCAATGTGGAAAACGAAGGCAACATACGCCTTACCAAGAGCAGCCCGGAAACCCTCGTCGCTGTAATGAGCATTGAAAAAGTGGTGCCGGATATGAACGATGCGCTCCATATTCTGAGAATTCTCTGCAGGCACTGCGTGGGGCAGAAGATTTCAGGGTATGTCACAATCGATACCGGACCAGCGAAACAAAGCGAACTTGACGGGCCGAAAGAGCTGCATATCATAATTCTGGATAACGGCAGATCAGAAATCTACCGCGACAGTCTCACAAGGCAGGCCCTTAAATGCATACGCTGCGGTGCATGCCTCAACATCTGCCCGGTATACTCCAAGATCGGGGGCTATCCTTATGGATTCGCATATTCCGGCCCAATGGGGCAGATGCTGAACCCGCTCTTTCTCGGGTTCCATAGGACAAAGGACCTGTTCAGCGCATGTACGCTGTGCGGTGCCTGCCGGGATGCATGTCCCGCCGGGATAGACCACCCCGGGCTGTTTCTGTATTACCGTTCACTTATAGCAGAAAATGCGGATCAGAAAGAAAAAGCGCTTTATGCATCCGCCGCGGCGGCAATGCAGAGCGGACTTGCCTGGAGGCTCGGGATAAAAACCGCTCGAGCCATTTTAAACAGAAACGCCAGAGACGGCTATGTAAGCAGCATAAGCGGCATAAAGAAGGGCTGGTTTTCAAACAGGGACCTGCCTGAGATTGCAAAGAAGACTTTCCATGAACTGTGGAAAGAACTTAACAGGAAAGATACATAATGCAGACGGCAAGAGATAAAATCTTGAATGCCCTTAAATCAGCGCCGAAGGATGCTGCCGTTCCCAGACCGAAGACACCGTCCCTTAATGAAATGTCCTTAGGTAAAGAGGCTTTGATTGAGCGCTTTTCAGCTGAACTGGCCTCTCAGGCAGGCATATTGCACAGGGCCTCAGATATAACGGAAACCAGGCATATGCTTTCCGAAATTTCAAATGCTGAAGGCATCGAGTCTGTAATTGCATCAAATGATGAAATAACAAGGACCCTCGGATTGCCGGAATGGGGTCATTCAACCGGGATCAGAATTTTCTCAGCTGAAAATCTTATGGGAAGAGAATCTCTCAAAGAAAAGGCGTTTTCAGCGGATGCAGGCCTCACAGGTGCGGCGTTCGCAGTAGCCGAATCAGGGACCATCGGGATTGCAGCAGTCACGGGCATGCCGCGCCTTGTTTCCATCGCCCCACCTGTTCATATAGCCGTTATCCCCCTTAACAGGCTTTATCCGACCTATGAAACCGCGATAAAAGGCATTGAAACAATGCCGAGCGAGCTTATCCTGATCACGGGGCCAAGCTCAACCGCAGACATACAGGCGACGCCCTTTAAAGGCATGCACGGCCCGGGCAGGCTTTTTGTGATACTTCTGGGATAATCATTGCCCGGATTTTTAAGACGTCATTTCAGATTTGAAGCGGACTTTATCATTTCCTTATCTATATCCGGTATCGCGATCTCATAATCAAAGGGCATGCTTTTTTCATTAAACGGTCTGAATGAAATGACCTTTCTTTCAGCATCCCATTTCATGGTCAGTCCGGAATAAGGATCGCCGTATTTCATGGAATTGTCCTTGAGAAACTGTTCGATTTTGTCTGCCGGTACCTTATTCAACCTTATAAGCCTTTTAAGCTGAACGAGCCTGATGAGGCCGTCAGCATCATGAAGCCTGAGTTGACAATCGGAATATGCAGACGCGGCAATAGAAGCCAGAATTGTCCCGATGGGATTGTGTATATAATCACAACATCTTGTAAGGCTGTTTTCACATCTGCCTTTATTGGCTGGAAAATCCCTGATTTCCATCTCGCTCATTTTACTGTTACATTCATATATTTTGTAATAACTCTTTATCGTGGCGTTGTCCTTGAACAGCCAGGTCATTGACCTCTTCCGTTCCTGCGGTGTAGTTTGGACAAGGATGTCCCTAACGGCATTTTCAAAAAAATCTTCACTTCCGGGATCATTTTCTTCTTTATATGTACTCAACGCATATGCGGGAGAAGCAAGAGCCATATCAAGGTTTGCTTTGACCTCATATTTTAAGGCCGGCCTCAGCGACCTTTCCTGAAGGTTCAGCGGGGTTATCTTTTCTACTGACTTATTGAGCGTATCAGACATGTCTTTTTCTGTGTCCATAAGCTGTGAATAAAAATGGATGTCTCTTTTGAGCCAGGTAACGAAAACAAGTTTGGCGATCAACGTGTCGGCCTGCGCAAGCATCGAGCGGTAAAACCGCATATCCCTTTCAAGCCTTGCAATTGCTTCTTTCTTATCACCTTTCATATAAGAAACAGCAATCGATGAAAGTTTCAGACAATGCATTATTCTCAAGCTTCCAAAGTTTATTATTGGCGGCAGCATGTTAGGCTTTAAGGTTGTCTGGAAACAGGAATAATCATAGAGTCTGTCATACCTTTTCATTACTGTGGCGTAGCTGTTTCCGGGCAGCATCTTTTCATAATTTGTGCTGCAATATGTTTTGATGCATTCGTTTTCCAATGGATCACATATGTTATTAATATCTTTTCCCAGCTGTATCTTTTCGGATTCTTTCAAATTGAGTTCATCAAAGTAATCTCTGTCTTTATGATCATTCAGAGCCTTCCGGTATTTTTCTGCCTGATTCTTCCCTGTTTGATAAGGATCCTCATTTTCACTTGCCATTATTCCTGTCAGGAAAATGAAGGCGTTCTTATCCTCATTGCACCTGATATTTTCATCAGCCATCCATGCTTTTATTTCAGGTGAAAGCATATCATCAAAAAATACAGTTTTAACCCCAAACAAGACGACGATTACAAAGGCAAGGCAGGCAAGCGCAAAGACCACCCTGAAAATCTTTGTCTCTCTTGGCTGTGAAACTGTCGGAAATAAAGTTGTTTCCGAGGTGATTTTTTTATTAACAACAACAGTATCGGCAAGCTTGTCATGCCAGCCCTGTTTCCTGGAATCGAACGTAATCCATATAAATCCGAGCCCAAGAGGAAAGGCCGAAAGAATATATGCCAGATATCTTATAATCAGTTTTGTGACTGACGGCTTCAAACCTGTTGATGCATCTACGATCTTCGCTCCGACGATAATCTTTCCCGGAGTTGCAGAAAAAACCGCCCAGCAGAAAACTGATAATATCCCGGCTGGAATTACCAACAAAAATATAAAAAGCAGGACGGGATTGCTTATTGGTGATTTTATGAATATACCCGGAAAAATGTTTATACCGGTTACTGCAACAACAATACCCAGAATGGAAAATATAAATGAGGCATGAAATACGCAATAATCGAGAAGAGTTGCAACAATCCTCAGCCAGAAACCCCTGTATGATTTTCCGGAATTCTCTTCCATAACTCTCCAGGCCTCCATTTCAATAAAATATATCCGATGAATTCCTGATAAACCATATTCCAAAGCGGTACAACTTGAAATAACTTCAGGAAACCCTTATCAGTTGCAGATGAATTGCCGATATGTTCCTACATAATCATGTTTAGGAGGAAACATGCCTTCATCAAGTTCTATAAAAGAAACGGTTATGAATTTTATTCGCGAGAACTTCATCATGGGACGCAGTGATGTCGTGCTTGATGAAAAAGTTTCATTGATAGATTCCGGCGTTATGGATTCAACCGGAGTGCTGGAGCTTGTCGAGTTCCTCGAGTCAAAATATTCGATCAAAATAGAGGATGAAGAGCTTGTCCCGGAAAACCTCGAGACGATTGAGAATATAATCGGCTTCCTTAAGACAAAAGGCGTTCAGTAGTGTTCCTGCTGGTTCACCACCATCTTGAAGTTCAGGCTGACAAACAGCCTGGCAAAACCGCCGTATTTCATGGAGGTGAAACAGCAACCTATTCGGATATCGAAAAAAAGGCCAACAGGGTCGCCAATTTTCTTATCGAAAACAAAATCAAAACCGGCGACAGGGTCCTGGTCGTCATTGAAAACTCCATAGAAAACATCGCCGCCTACTACGGCATCCTGAAGGCGGGCGGCATAAGCGTAGAGGTCCATGACCGCTCCGCAAAACCCGAGATCGAGTATTATCTGGAAAATTCAGGCGCGAAGTTCTGCCTGCTTTCAAGGGCGACAGCACCAAAGCTTTCAGGAATATCATGCAGAACGATAATCGGGCCTGAGACTGAATTTGACAATCCAGGCGGCGAATACATTTTTTCATCCGAAATCGATTCCATGCCTGATACAAGGCCGGCAGCAGATGTGAAACCTGAAAATCTGGCGGCAATAGTCTACACCTCGGGCAGTACAGGCAAACCAAAGGGCGTCATGCTCACACACGGAAACCTTGTAGCCAACACAAAATCCATAGTGTCATATCTCGGTCTGACACCTGAAGACAGGGCCATGTCCATACTGCCTTTCTATTATGTCTACGGTAAAACCGTACTCAACACGCATTTCAGATCAGGTGGTTCAATTGTAATCAACAACCGTTTTGCATTTCCGAATTCTGTAATCGACGAGATGGTGAAAAAGGAAGTAACCCTGTTTGCAGGAGTGCCTTCCACATTCGCCATTCTGCTCAACCGTTCGATTTTCTCCAAAACGGACATTCCAAGCCTTCGCATTGTGACACAGGCGGGCGGCGCGATGGCACCCGCGCTTATCAGGAGGCTTCTTGAAGTCCTGAAGCATGCGAGACTCTATGTAATGTACGGCGCGACAGAGGCCTCTGCCCGCATATCATATCTGCCGCCCGAAAGACTTACTGACAAGCTCGGTTCCATAGGCATCCCGATCCCTGACGTGGAGCTTTCGGTCCGGGATGATCATGGAAATATGGTGGCGCCTTTCATGGAAGGCAACATCTGTGCGAAAGGCCCCAATATCATGCAGGGCTACTGGAATGACGCCATAGAGACGGCAAAAGCTATCAAAGACTGGGGCCTTGTCACCGGAGACCTGGGCTATATGGATGACGAGGGTTTTTTCTTCCTGACAGGCAGAAAAAAACAAATGCTGAAAATCGGCGGCGAGCGCGTGTCTCCTAAGGAAATCGAGGACACCATAATCGAATCACCCGATGTCCATGAGGCAGCCGTAATCGGGAAACCAGATGAACTGCTCGGTGAAGTTCCCGCGGCCTATATCGTGCCGGTAGATGCAAAGACATTCAACCTCGAGGAGCTTGCCGCGCATGTAAGAAGCAGACTCGCCGCACACAAGCAGCCGAAGGAATGGAACATCATGAAGGGCCTGCCTAAAAAACCTTCGGGAAAGATAGACAAGGAGGCTTTAAAGAAATGAATACATGCTCAAAATGCGTTCTGGGCGATACGTTTCCCGGCATATCGTTTGACGATGCTGGTGTCTGCAACTACTGCAGCCATACGCCTCTGCCGACACCTGAAGAAAAGCTGGAGCATTTGAAAAAGTTCGAGCAGCTCCTTGATGAAAACAGAGGCAAGGCGGTTTTCGATGTCCTATTGGCATATTCCGGCGGCAAGGATTCCACATACACGATGATGGTGCTTGCCGAAAAATACAAAATGAACATCCTGGCATTCACTTTCGACAACGGCTTTGTTTCTGAACAGGCGAAGAAGAACATCACCCTCATGACAGATAAGCTCGGAGCGACATCGGTCTTCATAAGGCCGCCCTTTCCTCTAATGAAAAAGGCCTTCGCACTTGCCGCAGACAAGGACATCTACAGCCCGAAAACGCTCGACCGCGCAAGCTCGATATGCACCACATGCATCGGCATGGTCAAGGCGATGATTTTAAAGACCGCAATCGCCTACGGCATCCCGCTGGTCGCCTACGGCTGGTCGCCCGGTCAGGCGCCCATATCTTCAGCAATCATGAAGACGAACCCCAGGCTCCAGCGTATTACCCAGCGAACGGTCAGAGACCCGCTGCTCTCATCAATCGGTCAGGAACTGGGCAAGTATTTTCTGACAGATGAAGACCTGAATGCCGATGCATCGAGATGGCCAGTCAATATACATCCTCTCGCCTTCATGGACTACAACGAGGACAGAATCGTAGAGATCATAACTGGCATGGGCTGGGTCAAGCCTCTGGATACAGACCCAAACTCTTCAAACTGCCTGCTGAACGCTCTGGCGAACTACGTCCACCGCAAGCGCTTCAACTTCCATCCTTATGCCTGGGAAATAGCGGGTATTGTCCGCTCAGGCCAGATGGACCGCAAAGACGGTATTGAAAAGGTCACGCAGGATGAAGACCTCAATATGGTGAACTACGCGGCAGAGCTGCTCGGTGTGAAGGTATAGAATAACTTCAGCTTCACCTCGTACAGTATCTTGCACACCTTTCCTGCTTGATAATGCAGATGCTTTCAAGCATCTTTATTACGTCAGCAAATGTCGGGCTTACACCATCTTAATCTACTTTCTTGAACATCTTTCCTTTAGCTCCGCATACCGGACAGGTCTCTGGCGCTTCCTTCTCTGAGGTATATCCGCATACTGGACATACATAATAGCTGTAAGATTCATTTGTACTTTCCAGATTATCAAGGACCTGCTGATAGAGACGGGCATGAATCTTCTCAACTTCATTGGCAAAATTAAAAGACCGCTCCGCTTCTTTATTGCCTTCAGCCTTAGCGGTTTCAATCATACCAGGATACATGCTTTTGAATTCATGAGTTTCCCCGGCTATTGCCTCCTGCAGATTTTCCTTTGTAGATCGAATTCCTTTTAATGCCCGCAAATGCGCATGGGCATGAACTGTTTCCGCTTCAGCAGCCGCCCGGAACAATTTTGCCGCCTGTGAGAATCCTTCCTGATCGGCCTTGACCGCAAAAGCCAGATATTTCCGGTTTGCCTGTGATTCTCCGGCGAAAGCCTCTTTCAAAGCATCTTCTGATTTGGACATGATATTCTCCTTTGAATTATTTTTTCTTTTGACCCGTATTCAACACTTATACCATTTTAAAAAAGTCAGGGTTCAGTCATATTTGCAGACATCACATGTCATGAAGAGATCAATTCTCGAGCTGGTGTGAAGATATCATTTGCATACAATCAAGCTGAAGTCAGTTCCAAAATTCATATAAATGTCCGGACAGGGACCTCCCGAGATGACCACGGATATCCGCCTGCTTATTTCATGGCGTTCTCAATTATTACCCTGAGCTTGTCTATTTTATACGGCTTCTGGATGAAGCCCGAGAGCCCTTTGCCTTCAAAGCGCCTGGTAGCCTCCTCTTCACTGTAACCGCTTGAGAGTACCACCTTGCAGTCAGGCTTCATTTTTCTCAAGGCTTCAAATGTTGCTACTCCGTCAAGGTCTGGCATCAGATAGTCAAGCAGCACAATGTCAATTATATCTTTATGCTGCTGGTATATGTGGAGGGCTTCTTCGCCTCCTTTTGCCACAAGCACTCCGAATCCAAGCTGGTCAAGAAATTCCGAGGTTATATAACGGACATTCTCTTCATCATCAACCAGCAGGACTGTGCCGGAAACAACTGATTTATCGGAGGAGACACCAGGCATCTCCGCTGTCTCCTCTTTCACCTGGTGTGCAGCGGGAAACAACACTCGGATGGTTGAGCCTACGCCAGGGGAACTCTGGACAAAGATATTTCCGCCATGATTCCTCAATATGCCGTGGATAGCAGCCAGTCCAAGCCCTCTGCCTGTAAATTTGGTTGAGAAAAAAGGCTCGAACATCTTCTCCTTTGTCTTCTCATCCATGCCGCAGCCCGTATCAGTAACCTCGAAGAACACATAAACTCCCGGCTTGGGCTTTTCGTCAAAGACGCTGTTTTTCAGCATTTTCTCATCGTAGCGCATCGCCCCGCTGACAAGGGTTACCGTGCCGTTATTGTCGCCTATCGCTTCCGCTGCATTCAGAATAAGGTTCATTATAACCTGCTGTACCTGACTCCTGTCCGCCTCGATATACGGCAGGTTCTTGTCGAGCTTTGAAATCATCCTGATATTCCTTGGTATGGATGATTCGAAAAGAGAAATGTTGTCTTTAACCACACTGCTCAAAGATATTTTCTCCACCACATACTTGCCCTGTCCTGAATATGCCAGCAGCTGCCTGGTCAGATCGGCTGCCCGGGTACAGGTTTCAATGGCACGCTTGATATTGGAAACAAGCTTTGAATCCTGAGGCAGTCCGAGCATGGTGAGCTCGAGACTCCCCATGATAACAAGAAGCATGTTGTTGAAATCATGGGCGACTCCACCCGCCAGGATGCCTATGCTCTCAAGCTTCTGCGCCTTGAAAAGCTGCTTCTGAAGATCAAGTCTCTGGGCTTCCGCCTCCTTGCTGTCGGTTATGTCCTGTCCCTGTGCAATGGCAGCAACAGGTGTCTTTTTATCGCTGTCATAGATTGTAGCCGAGTTCCATAAAACCGTGCGGACAGTGCCGTCTGTGCGCGATATGGGAATCTCGACCGCTTCCCATCTTTCGCCGCTGAAGGTTCTTCTGATGAGGTTCATGTTTTTTTCAGCCTGATCATTAGGAAAGAGGATCTCTATGGATTTTCCTATTACATCAGCCGATTTTCTTCCTGTGAGAGTTTCAGAAGCCTGGTTGAACCTTGTCACTCTGAATTCTGGGTTCCATACAATTATTGGGGCGTTTGCATAATTGAAGAGGTTTTCAAGATAATCATTAGTCTGCCTGAGGCTCTCATCAGCCATTTTGCGTCTGAACATTTCCCACATTTTGTTCGCTATTGCGGTAAGGGAATCTACGTCATCCTGAGTGTAGTCGGTTTCCTTGTTTGCAACAGCCCCTACGGCAACAATCTTTTTATTGTCAAAAATAGGAACAGCCATAAACCGGGTAATGGGAATATGACCTTCGGGGTGTCCTTTTTTTGTAGGCCATGCAGCTTCATAATTGTTGATTATGACGGGCTTTCTCTGCCTCACGCAGTCTCCCCATACCCCTGATTCGGCTATTGGAAAGTGCATGGGTTTATCCATGATCGAACATTGAGCCATCGTCTCTTTTGACCACTTATGAATTGTCATTACCAATTCGGCTTCATCCATGAGCCCGATAAATGAAAACCGGCTCTGAGTTGCCTCAATCGAGGCTTCGATTGTGTAACTCATGATTTCCGATCTGGGATAGCTGTACATCTCCTGCATTTTGAGAAGGTCACGCGTTCTCAGGGTATTCAGGTTCAAGGATATCTCTGCCCGGCTGCGCTCGGCAATTTCGCTGCTCAGCCTTTTCACAAGTTCATCCCTTTCATTTGCGTCTTCTGTGGCTTTCTTTATCAGCATTCTGTTGATCATCGTTATCAAAGAGAAGGTGAGCAGGAAAACCAGGACAGTGGCTGCCAGCATAAGCAATGCAGGGATCAAACCGGATGTGGGAAGATCATTCCCCCTGTTCATAAAAATCACATTCAATACTCTTAAAAAGGAAACAATAAAGAACCCTAGAAAAACATACGCGGAATTTCGCGTTATCTGGCGGAATTCCTTGTCAACCTTGAAGGCCAGATAATAAGATATCTGGAGGGAAAGGATCATGCACATTATAAACAGATTAATCGATCTTCCCGTAAAACTCGGTTTTATAAAGGTGAAATAACCGTGAATTATTATACTCAGGCCCAGAAGAATATAATTTTGGACCTGGGGGATTTTCTTCCCGGCAAAACGTTCCAGCCCGATATATATTGCAATGATACCTGATAAAAATAATGGTGCGCCCAAAAAGGTCGCAAAAATATTGTCTGTTACGTGGCCTATAAACATCAGTACCAGGCTTATTGTCTGTATGACATAATCGGCCAGCCAGAGATCTATTCCATTGAACCTGTTTCTGTTCTGCAGCCAGAAGGGTAACAGAACCAGGGTGACGATGATATTACTCAGTAAATATATGAAGATGACAGTCTTCATGTCGAGTGTCATCATTTTTCAATACCCCTGTGTTTACCCATTATCGTAAAGCAGAGCTTATGCTTTGAGCTTGAGCTGCCTTTCAAGTTCATCTTATTCCCTTTTGATTCGGCGGAGATTATGACTTTATCGGCTATTTCCCTGGTATTCTTAATCCCTTTATTGATGATCGGGATGTTTTGACCGTGAAAGAGAAGAATAGATAAGCGGCAAAAAAGGGGAAAGGCCATTTTACTGACGCTTTCCCCTTTTTGATTTACTATGAAACTGCTTTTACTGGGCTTTTAAAATTGCTTCGATATATGCCCTGCCATAAACAGCAGCCGGAACAAAAAGCTCTCCCAGAAGCCTGTTCATGTTGTCTATGCACTCCTGTCCTTTTTCGTTCCTTACGGTATCGAGTATCTTATCCGTCCCGGGGATATCATTGAATTCGACTTTCGGGTCATTCACATAATTATCAGGCATGCATTTCACCAGCATTTTATCCGTTTCCTTCGCGCGTTTTGCCGAGAGTTTAGAAATACCTTTTCTGATCGAATCATCACCATAAACAACAGTTTTTCTGTCTTTTATCATTAAGGCAAGCATTTCATTTTCCATGTCATTTCTGTCATAGATATCTCTGATAGCGTATTTCTGATATTTCTCCAGTGCGCCGTGCCTGTTTGAAACCAGCTGGACCGCATTATTTTTCGCCTGCGGAAAACCTATCATCGCCTTGGTGTTGATCCACAGCATTTTACAGGTGCTGACGCCCGGAAGGACTACCGCATGATAAGGCATGCTGAGATCCGACAGATAGTGCATTCCCCATCCCATAAAGCGCCAGCCCCAGTAGTTGTGGCCAGTTTTGAATGCATATTCGGAGAGGACCTTGCACATATGTATCCTGTACTCGGGGTAGGTCTCTTTCAAGAATCCCGCCAGAGTATAGACTATGCCCGCTTCATTATAAAAGCCCATGTGGAACGGGGCCTGGCTGCCGTATTCGAGATTAGCGTTTCCGAATGGCTGCCTGCCGAAATTCAGCTTTTTCCCCTGTTCGGTACCGTTGTCTTCAAACAGGCCGATATCGATCCCGAGATCCGGCTCGTCAGAAGCTGTGCCAAGTACATCCAGAACACTGACCTGTTCCCCCGGAAGGAGGCTTACATACGTCCTGTCGTCGATGTCTGATAAATCCTTCAGGTAGGTGAGTCCTGAACCTTTGATAATGGCCTTTCCTGCTGAAGAGTCCGCCGCCATAAGTCTTATATAAAGGGTGTAATAATAGCGGTCGCTTATTCTTA
Organism: Desulfomonilia bacterium; assembly: GCA_036567785.1. Lineage (NCBI taxonomy): Bacteria > Pseudomonadati > Thermodesulfobacteriota > Desulfomonilia > Desulfomonilia bacterium. The sequence continues at coordinate 75,026 of DATCTV010000028.1, forward strand.
TCGCATCGCAAAACCTCTTTATCGCCTCATTCGGATCATTCGAGGCCTTGAATAAAAGGGAATCCGGCAAGGGCCTGTAGTTCTTAAGATTTTTTCTGTTCCATTCTTCATCAGATTTCAGAAGGTTTTCTAGCCCTTTCCCCTCTGCAACAAGGAAACTCCCAAGCGTCTCAGCTTTAACCGGTTTTGCGTTTGCAACTTCGGGCATTGACTTGTAAACCGGCATAAGGATCAGTTCATGTTCAGACCAGGCCAATGCAGGGACCGCATAAGCAGATACCAGTAAAAGGGCGGCGAAAAACACCGGGATAACCCTATCAAATCTCTTCATTATCACATCCTCCCGTCTCTTTGATTAATGCTTGAATGTATAGGTATATCTTTTAATAGACGATTTCAGGTCTCAGCTGTTCAGTCTTTTATACATCGCTTTGTTCTGTTTGTATATATTCACGAACTCCCTGAAGAGCTTGTCGTAAACTTTTCTGTTTGCCTGATCCGGTTTAAATTCTTTGCTGTATTCAATAAGGTCCGGGATATCGGAAAACTTTATGAAACCAAGACCTACTGAAGCAATGAAAGCGGCTCCACGTGCATTCGCCTGCATCGGGTCTTTGACCTGACGGATCGTTCTGTCAAGCACATCGGCAAAAATCTGGCACCACAGGTCGGATTTCGCTCCGCCGCCTATAATATTAAGCGGATCGAGCTTTCTTCCCACAAACTTCTCGACATACATATGGCTCCATCTGGTATTGTAGGCCACGCCTTCCATTACAGCCCTAAGCATATCATCCTGGGTGGTTGTCTTCGAGACATTGTATATTCCAGCCCTGAGGTTGTTATCATCGACTGGGGTACGCTCGCCGTTAAGCCAGGGTGTGAATATGAGATTGTTGCTCCCGGGCGGAACGGTTTCTGCGATCTGATTCAAGGCCTCATAACGGTCGATGCCTTCCACGATCCCTTTGAGCCTGTTCTCATGGAAAATAATATTGTCAAACAGGAAATTCACCGCGCCTCCCGCAATATCCTGCTCGTTTACGCTCTGGTATTTGCCGGGTATGGAAGTTGGGAATGATGCTATTGAATGAAACATGTCTGTTTTCTTGAAAGGCACTATGCACTGTACCCAGGACGATGTGCCGATATAGATGTGACCTTCATAATCCCTTACCGCACCCGAACCGATAAGCGCGCACTGGTGGTCAGGTGACCCCATGACAACAACCGTGTCGCGGTTCAGCCCTATTTCATCGGCAACCCCGGACAATACTTTGCCCAGAATGTCGGTTGAGTTTCTCATAGGCGGGAGCTTTTCTCTATCTATTCCGGCCATTCTGATGAGTTCCTCATCATAACGGATATTGTTTATATCCCTGATGTCGGTAACCCAGAAGAGATGCATGGAATCATATGAAGCAGCAAATTCTCCCGTCAGTCTCAGGTTGAGATAATCCTTGCTGGGAAGGAACATGAAGCTATTTTTATATATCTCGGGAAATTCATTTTTAATAAGAAGCACATGCGCAACGTCATCCTTTCCTGAAAGTGACGGGCCTCCGGCTGTCTTTGGAATCCATTTCATGATTTTCGAAACGCCATAGCCTTCGATGCTGGGAAAACCCTTTGCAAGTTTCTTTATATAAGGGGCTCCGCGTGAATCCATCCAGGTTATTGAATTCATAAGATGGTGCCCGTTCTTATCAACAGCGACCGTGCTTGAAAACGTACTTGAAACGCAGACCGCCACAACATCGTCTTTCAGAACATGACCGCCGCTCATCAGCCTTTTGGAAGCCTTGACAAGCGAAGCCCACCAGTCTTCAGGATCCTGTTCGGCCCCGCCTCCGGGAAGAAAATAGATCGGTGTTTTTTCATACTCGAAGGCTGCCACATGGCCGTGAACCGAAATCAGGGAAGCCTTGATGCCTGATGTCCCGTGATCGATTGAAAGGACATATTTCATAACACCCTCCTTTGTGAAAAAAGAAAGGGACATGTAATACATGCCCCTTGAAATTCTACATATCCAGTGTGGTTATATTCCCTTCTTCATCGACACTCTGTACAATTACTCCTCCGAAGGAGTCCCCGCCTTCTTTCTTCTTGTCCAGGTCCATGACCCTGGGTAGCAGTTCAAGAAAATCAGCAGGCTTCATGCATGCCTCCGGGGGCAATACGCCCTTGTCCTTAATCTTGCCTTCCTGCATCAGAATGGCCCCCATCGCAGCGGGGATACCGGTACCTTCACCAAGAGCCTGACTCTGGGATGCAAGATGGAAGCGGTACTCCTTGTATTTGCCGTCCTTCTTTCCCTTTACAACAACTGAAGCACACCCCTTTTGCGATCCGAAATTCGTTTCCCTGATGATCCTTTCGCGTTCCTTTATGATATAAGCCACGGCAAAATCGTAAGGGGTCAGCTTGACACCCTTAACATCTATGGGTTCCTTGCTGTAAAGACCAAGCCCGCAAAGATCCCGCGTAAGGTTGTAGTATTCGTTCGGTACAACCGAACCCTTGTTCGTCACCTGTCTGACCTTTAAATAACGTGGCATAGTGACCTGCTCAGGGTGCGGATAGGGGTATAGCGGGACCTCTCCGAGAATCGGGAATTCAAAGCTCTGCCTCAATGCAATCCCGCTAGGCTCGAAATACTTCACATACTTGAGTTCGCCGTCGAGAAACATGGGGCAATCTATTGTCATGCAATGAAAACGGTGACCTATGACGCCTTCTCCTTCGAAAGGCTCTCCGCCGTGCGCATGGAATATGTCGATGGACTCGGTCTCGTCGAGCATCTCGTAAGCCAGTTTTCCTATTATATTCGTAGCTCCGGGAGAATTGCCCATTCCGATGAGCGCCAGTATGCCGGCATCCTTGGCCATTTTATCCCATTCGAGTATCTCCAGGGTGACATCGACATCGTCGCATATATCAATGTAATCTATTTTTTCCTCGATAACCACAGAAAGGATCTGTTTGACCGTTTTATAGAAAGGACCTACGCAATTAAGCACTATATCGGCGCCCTTTATTGCAGCCCTTATGCTGGCGGAATCGTCTGCGTCGAACTTCACGGCACTGACCCTGGGCCCTAAGGACGCGGCGATCTCATTTGCCCTTTTCTGGTTTATATCCGCAATTATTATCTCCGAAAAAGTATCCTGTCTCGCAAGAGTCTTAACAGCAATGGTACCGACTGCACCGCAACCACCTAATACAATAATCTTGGCCATGGCCTGCCCCCTTTGGTATTGTTGTTATATTGTTAAATTTAACTTAGTTAATGTAGCATGTCAAAAAAATTCTGGGGCCTAGTTAATATTAAGCTTTGAAAGAAACATATCGATAAGACTGTTGTACATATCTTCAGGGTTTACGGTGGTATAGTTTATTATCCTGCTGTTATAAAGAGAGACCATGCCATGAAGCAGGCTCCACACACCAATAAGATCGACCCGCACGCTTTCGTCGACTTCCTTTTTTCCGGTGAATGCCGCTATTTCCCTCATAACGAAGTCCACTATCTCCATCGATATCCTGTATTCAACCTCGGAAAGCTTCTCCAGTGCGGTCCCGACATAATCATTGTATTTCGGAGTCGGGTAAGTGAACATGATATCATAATAGCCGCTGTGTTTTAAACCGAATGCAAGATAAGCCTTGGCAAGCTGCCTTGCCCGCTCGTCAGGTTCTTTATATCTGAGGATGACATCCTTGAGGATATTATTGAGCATATCGAATCCCCTGATTACCAGGTGGATATATATCTCATCCTTGCTTTTATAATAGTTGTAAATGTTCGGGGCTGTCATGCTGAGCCTTGATGCCAGTTTTCTCATTGTGAGGCTTCCATAGCCCTCCAAAACAATTATATCCAGGGCCACATCGAGTATACGCCCTTTGACGCCCTCGATTTCCTTGAATTCCCTGGGTTTTTTCATTTCATCCTTTTATGGCTTCAGACTGTCAAGAAGCTCTATATAATCTTTCCAGGGGCTTGCGCCCATTTTCAGCAGATGCCCGTATAAAGCCGGTGAATACTGGTGATAGGCTCCCCATATGTTATGGAATATCGTCATTCCGGTTGTATGGGGATAGTTATAATTCCTGGCATAGACAACCATATCGTCATAAACTGACAATGTCTGATTTGCCTTTGCCCTCACGTTCGGGGGCAGATTTCCTTCGGAAATAATATTGCTAAGGTAATTGCCGAAATCGATATAATAGAAGTCGTCGTAACTGCTTGCGTAATCCTCCATCATCGAATAGCTGTTATCCGCCGCCCTGTTATAATATACGGCTTGTGCCTGATTCAAATTGATATCTGCAATGGCATCGCTAGCATAAGAGCCGATAAACGAATACAGGTCAGCCATCCGGGACACATCTATCAGCGATATGGTAAAATCTGTCCTGAGACTGGCTGCCGAACTTCCGGCAAGTACTTTATAAGCCTGATCACAAACGTTTATCCCGAGATTTTTTTCCGTGATATCCGGATTCGTTGTTATGGATTCCATTCCCTGATACGAAAATAATGCTGCAGGGAACAGTTCTTCTGAAAATAACATGTAATCAACACTGTCCGATAATTCATACGCCAGTTCCACCCCGCCCATAAGACATGCAAACGGATAGAAAATGCTGATATTTTTTCCAGTCAGAGACTTGAGATGATTACACAGCAATCCCAGTTCATAATGGGTAAGCGAATCCTTGTCTGTTTCATCAATCCCTATGGCAAGTGTCCCTGTTCTTGTGCTGTCATCAAATCCTCCGCCATGATTGAATATAGAGTATATGTAGCGCTCGGAAGGATATATTGCGGCAGCCCAGTCAAGGAATGTCTCGTTGTCGTCAACAGAGCCGGAATTAATCTCGTTTAATGAAACCACCTTATCAGAGGCGAATGCCCCTCCCGAAAGATAGTAGTATCCATCTGAAAATTTAGTATCTCCATTGTATGCATCCATCATGACAATGATCTGTATGACATTGTTACTATCCGCAGCCTTGATCTTTTCAAGAGTATTCAGGTATTGGGTGATTATGCCCGACTGCTTTTCAAATTCATAATCGATGTTGTTGTCGACTGCAAAATGCGCGATCAGTGCCCACTTGTATGGGGTATCATCAATTTTCAGCGTATAGTTCTTTTCAACCTTATACATGCTGGATTTGAATATCTTGTCTTCCACCTTTACTGTAATCGGATAATCTCCGGCGCCGGACAATACTGTCCCTTTAATGGTACCGTCAGTCCCCATGGTAACGCCTAAAGGCAATGTGCCGGATGCCAGGGAGAAGGTAAACTTGCCTGACCCCCCCTTGGCCGTAATCTTATAATGATATATTCCGCCGGCTTTGCCTGGCCTGATAGCATTATCGGTTATCTGAACAGGCAGACATCCGGCCAGCAATGAACATGAAAGAATAAAAACCCCGAGAGCTTTTATTAAAACAGGTTTGGATGAAAATATTTTTTTCATGTAAACCTCCACACTGCAATATTATATTTCCATACGGTAAAAATATATTTATACTTGAAATAATACAATAAAATTTACTGGAAAGCAAAATTAACGAAATTTAGGAACTCTTATGCCCAAAGAAAATACACATATTTTTTTTGCATATGACATCCTTTCCTGTCTTGAAAATAAAGAGATTGTGAAACTGGTATCGCCGTATATCAATGATTATATTCTCGGAAGTATAACCCCGGATATATTCTTTTACAGCAAATATCCCGAAGTGACAAACATCTCCGAACATATTCATGGCAAAGACGGCATCCCGACCAATGAAATAATTTTCTCCTGCCTGGACAATGCTGAAAATCCGAAGGACATCGCCTTCCTACTTGGTTTTGTTACGCACTGCGCCCTGGATATAATCATGCACCCTGCAATCTACTATCTGACAGGCAATTATTATGACAAAGATCCCGCCCTGATGTCCCGTTCAAGGTATAATCATTCCCTTTTTGAAACAGGACTGGATATAAAAACAGGAAACAGGCTGAGAATTCACAAGCTTCTCAAAAAGTCCTCAATGAAAGGCCTTATGTTCAGACATATAGTTTCAAACCGTTTTAAAGTTGAAGGTTCACTGCTGGATAAAACTCTTAAAAAACAGCTCTTTTTAAATATGCTGTTTGATTCGGGCACGGCACATAAAATATTCAGGCCCGCAATCAAGGCAGGCATCTTGGGAGACACTTACATATTGGGACTTTTCTACCGGGAGGCGGCCCACTCATGGCTAAACATCTCCGATGAATACAAAATAAGGGATATTATCACTGGAGAAAAAAAGGAAGTGACCCTTAAAGGCCTTTTCGTAGATGCCTTTAAAAAGGCTCAAATTATGATGAATGCAGTCTTCGGCTTTTATAAGCGATCATACTCAATGAAAGAGCTTCAAGAAGCGGTTCCCGGTGAAAATCTCAGCACTGGAAAGCTCGGAGTATCGATTCTGGACATTGCATATACCTTACATGATGATATCGTCTGATGTTTTTTCTTTTTTCAGTTCTTCCAGATGTCGCTTGTAGCTTGCCTCGAAAAAGTTCTTCTGCCTGATGTGCTCTTTTACATATTCCCTGATTGTAGGGCTCCAGTCGTCAAGATATTCTTTACAGTCACGGCATATGGAATGGATGGAATTGAGTTCAAGGATCTTAATCTCCCTCAGAACCAGCATGTTTTTTGACGGTATCACAAGTGCCGTCCATTTATCTTTTAGCACCTGAACCTTTGTTTCAATCTGATTAATATTATCGTATGCCTCTCTGATGTCAGTTTTTACTGTCTTATTCTTTGCATTTTTCTTTCTGTAAATCATTCCCATAAGGTTATTCAACCTGTTCAGGTCTTCGGTGATCTCCTGTTCAGGTTTGGAAAGGTCATCCAGTTCCACGAGAAACTTCGCCTTATCCTCGCTGCTTTTATTGTATTCCTGCTCGGTCAGATGGCTTTCATCAATACTGGTAATTTCTGAAAGAGCTATGTTACGGTTTTCACATAAATGTACCGTATTATCAGTAATCCAGTAGCATCCAGTTTTGATCTTTTCCTTGGGGGTGATTACAAGATAATATCCAAAAACCGGTAAGGTATTTATAAAAAAGAAAAGACCGGCAACTGCAAACCCTGTGATTATCTTATAGATATGCCGAGATCCTTCTGAAGAGCCTGTATTATCATATCCTGCCATTTGTTTATCTGTTTGTCGTCAAGCGTTTTCTCCAGTGACTGGTAAGTCACCCTGACAGTTATCCCCTTCTTTCCTGAAGGGAGTTTGTCTCCCGAATATGTATCGATCGGCGTTACGTTTTTCAGTTCCCTTATCTTCAGACCGTTTATAAGCTGTTCTATCTTTCCATATTCAACATCTTCATCCGCCATAAGAGAAAGATCCCGCCATGTGGCCGGGAACTTCGGGACGGAGGTCATGCCTGTCCATTTTTTTGACGATAAAGCGGAAAATTCCATTTCAAGGATAAATATATCTTCACTGACGTCCATGGCCTGCAATATCTCTTCTGATACGGCCCCAAGATAACCAACTGCATTACCTTCTGAGAAAATGTCTGCCTGCATACCTGCCTTGAAAAAAGCGTGTTCCGAGGGCGCAAGTGAAAGATCATGAATCAATGCCTCGGCTAACCCCTTGATATCATAGAAATCGACATTCTTCTTCTGTTCAGAAAAGTGCTGGTCGCGGCGGGTTCCGGATATGGCGATTCCGAGCATTTCTTTTTCCAGGGGAAGCTTATGGCCTTCTTTCGGCAAAAAGCATCTTCCTATCTCGAACAGGCTTATATCTTTATTCTGCAGGTTCTTATTCCTTGCCGCAACGCCAACCAGTCCAGGGATGAGGGATACACGCATCAGGCTCATATCCTCTGATAAGGGATTTTTCAGCTTGAGCATCCCATCCCCGAAAAATTTCTTCCATACAGGTGAAATGAACGAATAGGTGATAATCTCGTTTAAACCCATCGAAGCAAGCCTGACTCTTGTAGATCTGGTCAAGCTGTCATTGAAAACTTCTCCGCCTGGCCTGAATAAAGGCAATTCAGGTTTTACCCTATCCATGCCATATATTCTAATGAACTCCTCAACAAGATCGATTTCATTCTCGAGGTCATGCCTCAAAGCCGGAACAATAACTTTCCAGACATCATCTGATCCTTCGATTTTGCAGCCCAGCCTCAAAAATATTTCTTCAACATCGCTGTTTGAAAAGTCCGATATGCCAAGGACTCTTTCCAGATAATTTCTTCGAAGCTGTATAATCCTGCCCGAAAGGGTCGAATAATTCTTGTCGATTATGCCTTTTGCAACTTTACCGTCTCCAAGTTCCTGCATAAGCCATGATGCACGGTCAGCAGCAATCGCCTGTATTTCAGGGTCAATTCCCCTCTCAAACCTGTATGAAGCCTCTGTAGATAGCCCTGATTTTCTTGATGTACGCCTTATGCCTATGGGATCAAAAAATGCGCTCTCCAATGTCACATCCGTCGTATCGTCTTTGACTTCCGAGTTCTCGCCACCCATGATACCCGCCAGTGCAACAGGTTTTGAATTGTCGCAAATGAGAAGGTCTTCTTCAGTGAGTGTCCTTTCAACCGAATCCAGCGTGACGAATTTCTCCCCTGGCTGCGCCCTTCTAACAACAATTCCATGCCCGTCAAGGAACCTGTAGTCAAAGGCATGAAGTGGCTGGCCGTATTCAAGCATCACCAGATTTGTAATATCTACTATATTGTTGATCGCCCTTACTCCTGACTGGAACAGTCTTCGTCTCATCCAGAACGGACTTTTTCTGATTTTCACGTCCCTGATCTGCCTGGCGCAGTATCTCGGACAGCCGTCTTTGGCAATTATCTCAACATTCAGATATTTCTCAACCGGTTCTATATCCTCGTTGATTGTAAAAACAGGGTGCCGGAGCTCTTTTTTGTATATGGCGGAAAGCTCTCTAGCAACGCCAAGAACGGAAAGGCAGTCTCCCCTGTTTGGGGTCACATTTATCTCAAACAGCCAGTCTTCCAGATCGTTGTTTCTTAAAAGGCTTAATCCGGGGTCAAGCCAATCATCAAGTTCCATTATGCCTGTATGATCATCCGTCAGACCTAGCTCTTTTTCCGAGAGCAGAATCCCGAAAGATTCCTCGCCTCTTATTTTGGCCTTTTTAACCTTGAAGTCTCCGATCGTAGCCCCTTCAGGAGCATAAGCGCTTACGAGACCTGTCCTCACATTGGGGGCGCCGCATACAACTCTTATCGGATCACCCGATCCCGCATCAACCATGCATATACTCAGTTTATCAGCATTGGGGTGCGGCATAACTTCAATTATCTTTGCACTGATTATATCTTCGGGAATGGTTGAATGTTCAAGGCCCTCCACTTCTATACCGCTCATTGTAAGCGCCGATGCCACTTCAGAAGCCGGTGCATCAATACCTACGAACTCTTTTATCCATTTATAACTTATCTTCATATTCTCATTTCAGGGGAAACTGGTTTAAGAATCTGATGTCATTTTCATAAAACGCCCTTATGTCATCAATGCCATAAACCAGCATCGCCACTCTTTCCACTCCGATCCCGAAAGCCAGTCCGGTCACCTTTTCGGCATCGATTCCGACATAGCTGTAGACATGCGGATTAACCATCCCGCAGCCTAAAATCTCAATCCATCCGGAATTCTTGCAAACCCTGCAGCCTTTTCCCCTGCAAATTATACAGCCCATATCCACTTCAGCCGAAGGTTCGGTAAACGGGAAAAAGCTCGGTCTGAACCTCAGAGGAAGCTCTTTTCCGAACATCTCATGAATGAATGAATAAAGAACACCTTTGAGGTTGGCGAAGGTAATGCCTTCTTCTACCCAGAGACCTTCAACCTGATGAAACATCGGTGAATGCGAAACGTCGGAATCGCATCTGTAAACCTTTCCAGGTGCGATAATCCTCACAGGAAGAGGCTTGGTCTCCATAACCCTTATCTGAACGGAAGAAGTCTGAGTTCTTAACAGAACATCGTCGGTGAAATAAAATGTATCCTGCATGTCTCTTGCTGGATGATGGGCCGGGATATTAAGTGCCTCGAAGTTATGGTAATCATCCTCAACCTCAGGCCCGTCTGCAATTGTAAAACCAAGTCCCAGGAATATATTTTCTATATCTGATTTTACCTTGTTGATTATATGAATGGTACCCTGTCTTGGCCTGCGGCCTGGAAGCGTTATATCGATGCCCTTAACCTTGACAGAACCAGACTCCTTGATTTTTGAGGCGATCGCCTCTTCCATGTAGCTTTTGAGTTTATTTGAAAGGGCGCCGATTCTCGGCCTTTCTTCCGCTGAAAGGCCTGACATCTGTCTGAGTATGGATGTAAGCTCTCCCTTTCTTCCCAGATATTTTATCCTCAAATCTTCAAGCTCCTGGGAAGTTCTGGCAAGCGCGAGGTCGTTAACAAATACCCCGCGCAGTTCTTCGAGCTTTTGTTCCATTTATGCCGCTGCTACAGTATTTATAATATATGAAAAACCCTTGGGGTCGGTTACTGCGATATCTGAAAGAATCTTACGGTCAAGTTCAACACCTGCCGAGTCAAGAGCTGCTATGAATCTGGAGTAATTCTTTCCCTCCAGTCTGGCTGCAGCATTAATACGGGCAATCCAGAGTCTCCTGAACTCGCGTTTTTTCTGGCGTCTGTCCCTGTATGAATAGGTCATTGCCTTGTGAAGTGTTTCAATCGTTGCACGCATAAGCTTTCTTCTGCCTCCGACGAATCCTTTGGTCGCCTTACGGAGAGCCCGCTTTTTCCTGTTGCCTACTATTCCGCGTTTTACTCGCATCTTAAACTCCCTTATAGATATGGAAGAATTCTTTTCAGTCCGGCCAGATTAGCCGAATCGACTATGGCAGATTTTCCGAGATGACGTTTCTGTTTCCTGTTTTTTGATGAGAGGAGATGCCTGTGGAATGCCTTTCCTCTTTTCAGTTTACCGCCACCCGTTGCACTGAACCTCTTTGCTGCACTTCTGTTCGTCTTGATTTTCATCTTTAAAACTCCTTAAGAAAACTATTTGGGGACCACCATCATTACCATGATCCTGCCCTCCAGCATGGGTTCGTTTGCCGGCGTACCAAGGTCCGCCACTTCTTCCTTAACCCTTGCCAGAATAGCCAACCCTTTATCTTTATGTATTATTTCCCGGCCTCTGAAAAATATAACCACCTTGACCTTATTCTTGGCCTCGAGAAACTTTCTTATATGCCTTAACTTGAACTGGTAATCATGTTCATCAGTCTTCGGCCTGAATTTGATCTCCTTGAGAACAACCGAAGTCTGTTTCTTTTTCGCAATATGCTGACGTTTAGTCTGTTCATATTTATACTTGCCGTAATCCATTATTCGGCAAACAGGCGGTACTGCTTTCGGCGAAACCTCAACAAGATCGAGATCGTGACTGTTTGCTCTTTCAAGTGCAATCGGCACTGTCATGATTCCCAGCTGCTCACCATCCGGTGCTATTACTCTTACGCTGTCGGCAACTATCTTCTCGTTAATTCTTATTGTTTCTTTATCATTATCCTTACTTATACCGGCCTCCCTAAATAAAAAGATGCGATTATGTACCCTAGTGCTTACATGTTGTCAATACGTATCAGGCAAGCGGATTGGCATTTTTTACCATTTTTATGAATTCGTCGATCGAAGACGGATTCTGCTGGCCCGAACGATCTCTAACCATGACAATATTTTCCGACTTTTCTTTATCACCGATTACCAGCATGAAGGGAACCTGTGCCAGTCTGGCTTCTCTTATCTTGAAGCCGATCTTCTCGTTGCGGTCATCAAATTCCACTCTGATATCGGCATCCCTGAGTTTCGCGACAACGTCCCCGGCGTAGTCTGCCTGAGAATCGGTAATATTCATCACAACGGCCTGGACAGGTGCTATCCAAACGGGAAAAGCACCGGCATAATGCTCGATCAGCACACCTATGAACCTTTCCATCGACCCGAAAACGACCCGATGAAGCATAACCGGCCTGTGCTTGCCGCCGTCCGCTCCGATATAATGTATATCGAATTTCTGAGGTAAAGCGAAGTCACATTGGATGGTGGCACACTGCCATTTTCTTCCTATGGCGTCCTTTATCTTTATATCGATCTTGGGGCCATAGAATGCCCCGTCACCTTCATTGATGTCATATGGCAGTTCTTTTTTATTGAGGGATTCAACCAGCGCATCTGTTGCCAGCTTCCAGTCTTCATCAGAACCGATGGATTTCTCGGGTCTCGTACTGACTTCCACCTCATATTCGAAACCGAATATGGCCATGACCTTGTCGACCAGATTTATAACCGAAGTGACTTCCTCAACGATCTGATCAGGCCTGCAGAAAATATGGGCATCGTCCTGCGTGAATTGTCTCACCCTTAATAGCCCGTGAAGAACACCTGACTTCTCATGCCTTATGACGGAACCGAGTTCAAAGTATCTGAGAGGCAGGTCACGGTAGCTCCTGACTTTCGATTTATATATCTGTATGTGTGACAGACAGTTCATTGGTTTGATTCCATAGAGCTGACTGTCCACTTCTGAGAAATACATATTCTCTTTGTAGTTGTCCATATGGCCGGAAATTTCCCAGAGTTTCCCCCTCAGAAGGCTTGGACCGTAAACGATATCGTATCCGTTTTTCAGGTGAAGTCTCTTTTCAAACTCCTCCAGGATGCTCCTTAATATCCCGCCCTTTGGCATAAAAACGACCATGCCCGGGCCGATGTCATCGCTTATCATGAACAGTTCAAGCTCCCTGCCCAGTCTCCGGTGATCGCGTTTTTTAGCCTCTTCAATAAAATTGAGATAATCTTTAAGCGCATCCTTCGAGGCGAATGCCGTTCCGTATATGCGCTGAAGCATCTTGTTTTTTTCGTCGCCGCGCCAGTATGCGCCTGCAACGGAAAGAAGTTTGAACGCCTTGACATATCCTGTCGAAGGCACATGCGGACCACGGCACAGGTCTACAAAAGACCCCTGCTCGTATAGAGAAACTTCGGGATCTGTAATGTCATTCAGGATCTCCACCTTGTACGGTTCACCATTCTTTTCAAAGTAATCCGTTGCATCCTTTCTTGAAAGAACCTTCCTGATGAAAGGCTGATCGGCCTTGATGAGTTCTGCCATTTTGTTTTCGATCTTTGCAAGATCCTCAACCGAAAACGGTGTATCCCTGTCAAAGTCATAGTAAAATCCGTCTTCGGTAGACGGTCCTATCGTAGGTCTTGCATCAGGGAACAGCTCCTTTACAGCCTCAGCCATAATATGGGCGCAGGAATGCCTGATGATATCAAGTCCCTCTTTCGAATCACTTTTTATTGTCTCAACCGTTTCTGTGCCTGTGAGCTCTGTCGAAAGGTCAACTGTTGTGCCGCCGATCTTTGCAGCAACAACGTCACGTCCCTTTACTAAATCCCTTATGGTCCTGCCAGAAGGAACAGCCCTGCCGTCAAGCATCATGGTTTCAGACATACGGTCTCCATAAATGAATTATTGTTTGGCATATTTAAACTGATATAATAAAATATACCTGCAAACCCGCATATATACTAAAAAAATTGCCTTGTAAACTCACGATTTGCTGTGCAACAAACCTCTTTTCATCGATGAAAACACCTCTTTTCAGGGTCAACAAACTACCGGACAAGCTTATATTTGTTTAAGTGCCTCAATCCTTTTATCAAGCGGCGGGTGCGTTGCAAAGAGTTCGATGAAGGAACCCTTGCCTGCAATCATAAGAGTATTAAGAGATGGTGCTCTTTTATCAAGCGGCTGATAGACCGCCTTCAGTTTCTCAAGAGCAGCTATCATTTTATCCCTTCCTACAAGGTTTGCCGAACCCTTGTCTGCACGATATTCCCTGGTCCTTGAAAAACCCGCCACTACTATCGAACCGAGAATGCTGAATATGATGTCGAGCGCTATGGTAAGGACAAATCTTACCAGATAAGCCATTTCCTCCCTTACCCCTAGGCTTACGAAATAGCTGATTACCCGGGAGAGGAACATGGCGAACGAGTTCACGATGCCTGCAATGAGCGTCATGGTAATCATGTCACCGTTTGCAATGTGGCTTATCTCATGGGCCAGCACGCCTTCGACCTCGGCACTGTTCATATTGTTGAGAAGTCCTGTCGAAACAGCCACAAGGCTTCTCTTCCTTGTGGGGCCAGTTGCGAATGCATTCATTTCTGGAGAATCGTAAATCCCGACTTCCGGCATGGGCAGGTTGGCCTGCATGCATAGCCTGCTTACAAGCGCGACCAGCGGATGTCCGGAATTCGAGTCGATAATCTGAACGCCATAAGCATGCTTTGCAATGAACTTCGACATGGCAAGCGAAATGAACGCACCCGCCATACCCCATATCAGGCAGAAGACGGCAAGCGCCTGCCAGTTGAGGCCATACCGGCTCAGATAGGGATTTATTCCAAGGATGTTTATTATTATCGAGATGGTGACCATCACCAGGATATTAGTCAGGATGAAAAGCATTATTCTCTTGAACATGGATATCCTCCCTTTAAGTATATTATGTGACTATCGGCAAATTTATGGGCGCAAATAAGCAGACGCAATAATTTTTACAATTTTTGACAGATGAATTATCGCGTATTCATTGCAAAAAAACAGTAAACCCAGACTTCAGAAGAAAGAGCCGATATAGAAATAAACCGCGTTGTTTCCGCCCTCGGCATGTCCGTATGCCAGATATACAGGCCCTATGATTGAATCGGCGCCAAGGAATACGCTGAACGCTCCACGGAGGTCGTCAAAGCACATATCCGACTTGCTCATCCACGTATTACCTGCTTCCACGGAACATCCGGCATACAGGTCGTTGTTGAACACCTTCTTTTTAAGAAGCCTGAACGTATATATAAGCTCGCCCAGAATCAGCTGCTGCCCGTAAAGCTGGTTCTGAACAAGGCCTGAGAGCTCCAGAAACCCGCCCAGAAAGAACAGCTGGTTGAAATCTTCCGTGCCGCTCAGCTGCGAATCCCACCTGGCTTTTGCAGAAATAGTACTCCGGCCGAAGGTGACCGGGACCAGACCCATCGTCTCGATCGCATCGAAGTTTTCATCAGCCCCGAGCCCCTTTCTGCCAGCGGTAAACACCGCGTTAAAATATCCGCCGCTGTGAGGAAATGACGTATTGTCGAGTTGATCGAAGACAAGGCTTGCCCTGTAGCCGGCATTGTGGAAACCCACTTCCGGCAGAGACGGGTCCCCGGTCCTGAGCTCCGTATCACTCGATCCTGCAAAAAGGCCGATACGCACTTCCCCGAATTCGGCCATCTGATATCCGATGTCGGCCCCTGCGTATACATTATCGAATTGATATTGGGCAAGGCGGGATGATCCGTCGTATACGTAATACGGATTGGAATCGTACATTCCATACGGGGCCACAAAAGCTCTCCATGCCTCTGTTTCGAGTGGCTGATAGAATTCGGTGTAGGCTTCACGTATTTCACCGAACCTGAACCGGTTTTTCCAGTCCGCATTCAGCCTGTTGATATGGGTCATACGGTATTCTAGAAGGATGTCGTATCCGGTATTGCCCTTGAAATCGTTGGACAGCTTGAACCCGAGGTCTATATTGTACTGTATATGCTCCTTCAGCCTGGGTTCGAGAAGTATTCCCTGTTTACCGTTCTTCTCGATGAGTTTGAAGTCGATATTCTCAAGGTCCTCCCGTTGATACATCTGGAAGATGGTTTGTGCAAGGACATCAGGGTCTGCTTTCTTTCGCTTTGTCTTGTTAAGCACGTAGCTGAGATATTTTTTTAACAGGTTTGTGTTGATGATCTGCTTTTTCTGGGCTATTTCGACAAACTCGATCTTGCCGGGACGATGCGATGCCTTGAGCTGATTGGAACGAAAGGCTTTGTATTCTTCAGGACTCACCGAGTAGCGCTTCAACTCATCAGACATTGCCAGCGCTGTTTTCCTTCCGATCTGAACAGCTTCCTCCATCCTGCCGAAGCTCCCAGTCGTGATGTCTCCCAGATCAGGGGTTATCAGGGTGTCACCCTCTCTGAGAGTCCTGATCTGCTGTTCGACGTTGTCGTTCGTCAGGAAACCTGTCGTCTGGTCCGCGATATTCAGGACATTTCTGATGTTGTCTGCTGTATTCAGCGGAGTGCCGATATTGACGGCTATCACAACATCGGCACCCATCTGCCGGGCCACGTCAATCGGCAGGTTCCTCGACACGCCTCCGTCAATCAGCTGAATGCCATTTATCACAACAGGTGAAAACGCAACCGGAATGGCCATGCTTGCACGCAGGGATATGGCGAGATCACCTTTATTAAGCACAACCATCTTGCCCGTCTCCACATTCGTCGCTACTGCGCTGAAAGGGATCGGGTAGGCATTGAAATCATCTCCCGCCCCGAGGGTAAGCGCCCTGAGCGTAAGGTCGAGTTTCTTTCCCGATATCAATCCTTTGGGGGCCTGCAAACCTTTCCTGGAATTTATCGACACGCTTAGTATATAGTTCTCCTGACCTTCCTTCTGGCGATAGGTCTGCATCTGCCTTGGTATCGTATCGCTGAACATTTCATTCCAGTCCATTCTGGTGGTAAGCTGCTCTATTTCTTCCGATGGCGTCCCAATTGCATACAGACCGCCAACTATCGAGCCCATGCTGGTGCCAGCAATAAAATCAATGGGAATGTTCATCTCCTCAAGCACCTGTATTACCCCGACATGAGCGGCCCCTCTGGCTCCTCCCCCGCTCAGCACGAGTCCAACAGTGGGCCTTGACCAGGCATCTTCAGTCCCCAACATGCATGCAAGCATTATTATAAATGGAATAAGTCTGGTCTTCCCATTACTGATACGCATGATTGAACCTCCCTGTTGCCCTTAAAAATTAAGCCCCGGCCCACTCAAAGAATGGCCTTCAGCTAACGGCCTTATTGCTTTGCCGGCATGCAGAAGCTGCCCTGAAACACACGGTATAAAAAATAATATACTGAAGAATTATCGAACAGAGAACCCTGCAAAGCAAATGGAATTTTTAAACATTATTGAAATATTGGCTTGATTGATTGTCATCCTGATTATAAACTTGGTATTCAGTATTAATTATTTATGATTGACGTATGAGGAGTCTGATATGAACCATAAAATTCCTGTTCTTTTTTTATCTGCCATTGTCCTGATGTTTGCCAGTGCATGTAATGATGGCATCAAGGTCTGGGTCGAACCGTCAACCGAGAGGGTCATGATGAACACGCCTGCCGGGTCAGATTCTCAGGCCTTCATATATGCTGCAAGAAATGAATACGAATCATTCCAGGTTGTCGTTCGTGGCGGGCTCAAAGGTCTAAAAGATGTCAATGTTGCTGCAACGGATTTAACCGGACCGGGAGACGCCTTTATTCCCAAAGAGAATATAACCATGTTCAGGGAATATTACGTGAAGGTGAACAGCCCGTCCTTCCTTGGCGGAGTTGTCGGAAATCTCAGACTGCCCGGCAACTATCCTGACCCTCTTATACCTTTTTTCGATCCCTATGATTCCGGACACCCGGCAGTAGGAGCCCCTTTTGATATCACAAGGCTAAAAAACCAGCCGGTGTGGATAGATGTTTATGTCCCTGAAGAAACTCCGGCAGGCTCTTATACCGGAAAGCTTGAGATAACCGCCGCAGGAAAGAATCCGGTTTATATCGATTTGAATCTGACGGTCTGGGACTTCAGCATTCCCAGGGAAAGAACAATCGCAACCTCTTACGGGCTGTTACCGGGAAGCGTTCCTCAATACCATCCACAGGCTTTAACAGCGGAAGCGAAGAATAATTACGAACAGGAATTGCACCGGCACAGGATAGATTCTTTCAGTACTGCGGGAATGCTTGAGTATCCATTCGTGTTCGGGAGCGACGGACATCTTCTGCCTGTTGACTGGTCTAATTATGATGCAGTCATGGGGCCGAGGCTCGATGGAAGCTTCTATAATGACGGGGTTCCTCTATACCGATTCAATGCAGGTTTCTTCTATCCGGGAGGCACCGGCTGGATGGAGACTAGCCTTACCGATGAACAGTACAAGGAGGCCGCAAAAGAATTCGCAAGGCACCTGAAGGAAAAGGGCTGGATGGACAGGGTCTATATGTATGTCCTCGACGAACCCTTCATCAATGCGAAAAGCTATGATGTAGTTGCAAATGACATAAAGCTCATCCTCGAAGCGGACCCTGACTGGAAAGGTGCGTTCCTAGTAACGAACTGGTGGGTCAAGGACCTTGAAGATACGATAGATATATGGTGCCCCGAGGTCACGAAATACGACGACTGGTTCCTCGGCGCAATCGGCGTTAAATTTGCAGGTCGCGAGCAGTATGCAAAAATGTTGGCAGACGGCCGCGAGCTCTGGTTCTATGTCTGCCTTGCAACCGTCCCCCCTTATCCGGGATATGACATTGATACGATGATAGGCTATGAGCCCCGCATACTCATGTGGGGTTCATGGTATGAGGGTGCGACCGGATTCCTTTACTGGAGCACGATGTACTGGGTAAAAGACGACCCCTGGGGCAAGCTCAAGGACCCGGTTACTTTCCCGGTTTCATCACGCAACGGCGACGGGTTCCTGTTCTATCCGGGCGACCATAACGGAACATTATCGCCGGCCGGTTCTCCTCATGGGATATCGATAAACGGACCTATCACATCCATTCGTCTGAAGCAGACAAGGGACGGGCTTGAAGACTGGGAAATGTTCAAGATGGCGTCATCCGCCGCAGGTGTGGACGCTGTAAAAGCTTGTGTATCCAGGGCCTACACACAAATGGGCACTGCGCCTGTCCTCGGGCTCTATAATCCGCTGAGTCCTCCGTGGACATATGACGGAAAGGTGCTGAACGAGGTGAGAAAAGAGGTTGCCGGGATGATTATTAATAACCATCCCTAATACCTGGTTGAGCAAAGCTTGTGTAAATGATAATGGTTTAACCAACAATTATGTACAAGGAGTGAAGCGATGACAAAAAAATACAAGTCCGGAACTTTTTGTATGGATATTCAGTGCCCGAAACATAAAGAACTCGAATCGCTTACCGGCTACGCCTATAGGGAAAAGAAAAAAATTCAGTGCAAGGACTGCAACGCATGGAACTTCTTCCTCTGGCTTGAAAAACATGACTACAGGATCATCAGCACTCTGAAGGAAATATCCGCCAAAGAGCTTGCAGCACGGATAAAAGGGATCGACCCGGTCAGGGTGCAGGACCTCACGATAGACGAAATACTCTGCCTGTAAACCATCCTGTAAAGATTAAAACTGAAAGGCAGTATGATCGGGGCCATAGCGGGTGATATCATCGGTTCAGTCTATGAATGGAACAACATAAAAACCAAGAATTTCGAACTCTTCACCGGCAGAAACTTTTTTACCGATGATTCCGTCCTGACCATAGCCCTGGCCGATTCGATCCTGACAGGCACTCCATATGCGGAAAATCTGAAAAGGTTCTTCAGGTTGTATCCCGATGCCGGGTATGGAGGCGCTTTCAGGAAATGGGCGCAAGGCAGATTTAACAAACCCTACAACAGCTGGGGCAACGGAGCCGCAATGCGAATCAGCCCTGTGGGATTTGCCTATGACGTGATCGAAGAAGTATTGCAGAAAGCCAAAGAATTCACCGAGATCACACACAGTCACCCGGAAGGCATAAAAGGCGGACAGGCGGTTGCAGCAGCGATATTCCTGGCAAGGTCGGGAAAGTCAAAACTTGAAATCAGTGATTATATTGAAAATACATTCGGTTACGATTTAAACTTCAGCATAGACGATATCCGTGATTCATATACTTCTGATGTCTCATGCCAGGGCACCGTACCCCAGGCGATTAAGGCGTTTATCGAGTCAACTGATTTCGAAGATGCCATCCGGACAGCCGTTTCAATAGGCGGCGATACTGATACTATTGCCTGCATCGCAGGTGGCATCGCCCAGGCGTTTTACAAAGGCGTTCCTGAAACCATACAGTCACATGTTTATGAGATACTTGACGGATATCTAGGTGGAATCACAAAATCATTCATGGAAAAATATGTCCCGGCGGTTGGATAAAAATCAAATCATGAAGATACTTAAAAAAATCGTTACAGGCGGACAGACAGGTGTTGACCGCGCCGGACTCGATGCCGCAATCGAAGCAGGCTACCTTATCGGCGGATATTGCCCCAAAGGAAGAATTGCAGAGGACGGCATCATTCCCGATAGATACCCTCTCATCGAAACAGAATCCGCAGAGTACAAAGTGAGGACCGAACTGAATGTAATAAATTCCGACGGTACACTTATAATTAATAAGGGAGAGCTCACTGGCGGCACCAAAGCAACACACATAAACGCAGTGGAAAACGGCAAACCATTCCTCATAGTTCAGCTTGAAGAAAATCCCGACCCGGAAATTGCTACCGGGTGGATACGGGCAAACAGGATTGAAGTCCTGAACATTGCCGGGCCACGAGAGTCAAAGGCCGACATATACAGTGATGCGAGGGATTACCTGAGGAATGTGTTCGAAATCATGGAGGGCCTATGAACAATGTATCATCTGAAAAAAAGAGTCTCATTATCAATGCACTAAGCCTTGTACTTTTATTCGTATATATTACCTTTGTGGCGCTCGATATTGTGGCTTACGTGCACGGCGGTGTATCCGGGGCAACCTTTTATCTGAAGCTCTTTGCATCTTTTCTGTGCACGGCGGTTGCGTGGGCAGGCTTTTCGGCTGAAAAGGAAAAGCACGGCGGACTGCTTCGTGCGATAGCATTTACTCTTACATTCCTGGGCGATACTGCGGTGCTTCTCAATACGTATAAGATCATGAGTGACCCGTTTGTCTTTAAAATAGGCGGGTATCTTTTTGTACCTGCGCTGCTGCTCATCTCAATAAGGAGCGCAAAAGGGTTCGGCTTTTTCTTCGAAGGCGGACGCTTTCAATGGAAGAAACTCATTTTCCCGCTATGTTTTTATATCCCCTTTGCCGTGCTCCTTGTTTCAGTGGGCGCAGGACTTGCCAAGGTAGGTCTTCTCGGGCTCGGCATCGTGTACGGGACATGTCTTACGACAGTACTCTGGACAGGGTGGGAGTCTCTGCACAGTGGACTCTTTCCGCACAAAAGCGCCGTCCTCATTGCCGCCGGCTCGACACTCGTCTTTGTCATGGAACTGATCGGGCTTGTGTATAACCTTCATGTACCGGTTTATTCAGACATCGCGTTCTTTGCTACATGGATATTGTATACCCCCGGAATGCTCCTGATTGCACGGAGTTAAGTTTCGGAAAAATTTATCATATCAATCATGCAGCAATGTAGATGATTACAGAATAGAAATTGCTGAAACCGGCAGGACTTTTTTGTAATACAAGAAACAAATTCCTGAATATAAATTTCAATGTTGTCAACATGGTTACATCATAGTTATTCGTGGGTTACAAAAAGTGTTTCGAGTTTAATACAATTAAGTTGCCTCAGGGTGAACCATGAGTAAAGGGTTTATATGTGCCTGTAAAGCCGCATTAAAAGAAGTTTTATTGGTAGGCGCGTAGGGATTTGAACCCTAGACCCCCACCGCGTCAAGGTGGTGCTCTCCCCCTGAGCTACGCGCCTGCGTGGGTGTTTGGTTATCCCGTAAAAAGCAGGTTTGTCAACAACATTTATCCAAAGAATATTTTTTGCCTGATTCACCCGATTAAGATTGACGTGAGGCCGATTTATCATTATTTCTTAGTGTCGCAAGCAGACTTGCGATACTTAAAACAAAGGAAGGAATCGTCATGGTGAAAGTAGGATTTATCGGCTGGAGGGGAATGGTCGGCTCGGTCCTTATGGACAGGATGAAGGCGGAGAAGGATTTCAAAGGCTATGAGGCATTCTTCGCAACGACATCCCAGACCGGCCAGATGGGGCCCGATGTAGGGCTCGGCGTAAAACCGCTCGTGGATGCGTACGACGTCAAAACCCTTGCAACAGCAGATATCCTCGTCACATGCCAGGGCGGCGACTACACCAAAAAGGTCTACCCTGAATTGAGGGCCTCAGGCTGGAATGGATACTGGATTGATGCTGCTTCGGCGCTCCGCATGAAGGATGATGCGGTTATCATACTTGACCCCGTCAACAGGCATGTAATCGACAAGGCACTTGATTCCGGCATCAAGGACTTTATCGGCGGCAACTGCACGGTGAGCCTCATGCTAATGGGCCTGGGCGGACTTTTCAGGGAAAATCTCATAGAGTGGATGACCTCAATGACCTATCAGGCGGCATCGGGCGCAGGCGCAAACAACATGCGTGAGCTGGTCGCCCAGATGGCGGCGCTCAGCGATGCATCGAAGGCATTGCTCGATGATCCGTCATCGGCAGCCCTTGATATAGACCGCAAAATACAGGAAACCCTTGAAAGCGGGGCACTGCCTACGCAGTATTTCGGGGCGCCCCTTGCGGCAAGCCTTATACCGTGGATAGACTCCGCCGTGGAAAACGGCCAGACCAGGGAAGAGTGGAAAGGATATTCCGAGACCAACAAGATCCTCGGCCTCACCAAGCCCATCCCTGTTGACGGCCTTTGCGTGCGAGTGGGTGCAATGCGCTGCCACAGTCAGGCGCTCACCATCAAAATGACAAAGAACCTGCCGCTTGATGAAATCATAAGCATCATTGCAGGTCATAACGAATGGGTAAGGGTTATCCCAAACAACAAGCCAGATACGCTTAAATATCTTTCGCCAGCCGCTGTCAGCGGAAAGCTGGAAGTGCCTGTGGGAAGAATACACAAGCTAAATATCGGCGAAGAATACCTGACTCTGTTCACCTGCGGCGATCAGCTCTTGTGGGGCGCTGCCGAGCCCATCAGGCGCATGCTGAACATAACGCTCGACTATATCAAGAAGTAAGAATCATTCCTGGGAGGTGAGCATCCTCCCCGGAATATCTTTTAAAGGATTACCATGAAAATTCGCCCGGGAGAAATCGCCTTTGACTTTGACGGTGTGGTCGCTGACACATTCAGGCTTTTTGTAAAGCTTGCATGTACCGAATTCGGAATCAGCATAGATTATGAATCAATCACGGATTACGAGTTCCTGAACGTGGTGAAGATGGACAGGGCCCTTGCCAACAGGCTCATTGAAATCCTGACAGACATCCCGCACGAGCTTGATCTCAGACCCAATGCCGGGGCAGAGGAAACACTTTCGAGGCTTTCTTTATTCGCCCCAGTCATGTTTGTCACGGCAAGACCTTACGGTCATCCGGTCGAGAAGTGGGTCGAGAAAAACCTTCCGGTGCTGAAAGGCCGAGTCCATGTGGAAGCCACAGGCGATAACACGACCAAGCTTCCGTTTCTTAAAGAGAATAATATCAAATACTTCATCGACGACAGGCTCGATACATGCAGACAGCTTGCCGGTGAGGGCATAACACCCATACTCTACGACCAGCCCTGGAACAGAAGCAGCCATGATTTTAAGATTGTAACCGACTGGCATGATATCGCCGGACTGATTGACTGGGAATAATATCAAAGTCAGATCGTCCCCCATAAACGACCCGACCTTTAAGCTAACCTTGTTTCCTTTATAACCTTTTTATCGGCATCTCCATGATATGTATAAGCACGGGAATAAAAGAAAAGCCCGACGTCAGAAAAAGCCCGCGGGCTTCAATATTTTCTAATTTTCATTAATGGTCTAGTTTATAAACTCCAGAACTTTCTGCCATGAGGTGATTATATTGTCACCCGGGTCAATCTCGACAGAACCGTCTGAACTGAAGACAGCATCCCAACCTGAAGAATAGCCCGCCTGTATCATACTCAGAGAGCCTGTTTCCCAAACTCCGGTATCAGGGACAATCCTGATCTTTATCGCACCGTTGATATCACCGAGAGTAACAGTGTCAATGCCCTTGCCGTTGAAAATGGCCTCGAACAGATCTGACTTGGGACTGGATATGCTGATAAGATTCCCGCCAAGTCCCGGTATCCTGATTGATCCTTTCATGCTTATATATTTTGCGTTAGCATCATAAACCGTCGGTTTATATCTTCCGTCCAGCTGGCCGTACAGCATGTCATAGAAATAGTCTTCTCCGTCTATGCTGAACGTTCCGTTGAGCTTGTAGAACCTGTGGTCATAATTCGGCGCCTGAAATTCACTGTATTCATAGAGCATCAACGGCCCGATAAAATAATTGAGCTTCTTGCCTTCATTGCCGGTAGCGGATGCAGTTACAGTCCAGGTTTTATATTGAACAGAATGTTTCTCATATATAGCTGAAAGATTGCTGCTTGCCGTTGTTGTAAAAGACTCGAAATAGAGGCCGAACAGGTTGCTGCCCGAATCGTAATATGCCTTGCCCGTTCCAGTAAAGATGAGATCGGATGAATTATTCCCCTTATAGGTAATATGCTCACCATTCAAGTTTTGAATGGCATACCCTGAAGCTGGAATGCCTACAGTCATCTTGACTGTAATTGACGAAGGATTATCCGGGTTGGTGCTGATTTTTCCATTCGGGACAAGATCAAGTTTTACACTTAAACCGTTTACCATCAAGGCGAATGATCTTTGATTGCCTGCGATGACATATAACATTTTCCATAATACAGGATCGAGCGGGTTGCTGTAATTTATTGAATTCATCAGGGTTATTATCGAATTCATTGAAATCACATCGCTCAGCCACCTCAAATCTTCAAAGGCTATTCCATAAAGTTTTGAATCATCTTCCGTATATGTATAGTAAGTTCCTGTATTGCTGTCATATTTTTTGTATTGTCCATAGCCTATGCCCGAATATGCGGCATGAAGAACATCCTTCATCTCTTCGAGACCTAGAGTGCTGGGCTTGATAAAAACTGCGGTTATTGTCTTGTCGGAATCCATTGTTATCCTGAGAGGATTACCCGTAGATGTTACACTGCCCGACCAGTGATCAAAGCTCCATCCTGAAGCAGGGGTTGCCGTAATTATGACTTCCTGCCCTGTGTCATAAATGCTTAATAAGGGGTTTACCGTAACGCTGCCGTTACCAGTATATGATGTCGTCAAAGTGAACTGTTGGATGAATACGGCCGTTACCGACAGATTCCCGCTCACCTTAATTGAAACGGTTTTCTGGGTGCTGCTTATACTGCCTTCCCAGTGATCGAATCTCCAGCCGCTGTCAGGGGTTGCTGTCAGGACAAGGGTTTCACCCTTCTTATAACCGCCGTCATCGCCTGCTTCGGTATATGTAACCGTTCCGTTACCGGAAGTTGCTACAGACAGCGTGTATACCACATCTTCGGGTTCAGGAGTTGTACTGTCTCCACCCCCTCCGCCGCCTCCACCGCAGGCGCCGAAAACAAATATCGACATAGCCAACAAGAAAATAAAAAATGTCTTTTTCATTCTTGTAACCTCTCAATTATTGTTTGAAATTTTTTGTAGATCGGTAATTTATCCAGTTAAACTATTTAAGCATAACTTATGCCATGCATAACCATTTGATATAATTAGGGTCATATCAAATCCGGCAATAAAAAAGGAACCGGTTTTCACAAGTCGAGGGAAAAGTTTACATGAAAAAAAGGAATTAATGAAAATCATAATATGCGGGCAGAAATAATATCCGCCCGCAATATACTGCTATGAATAATTAATTTTCACCGCTATGAGCAGGAATATTATGCTAGTCGTTGCCAGGATGACCTGAAGCGGCAGCATGAACTTGAACCAGTCCTTGTATTTGATTCCGGCCAGCCCGATAACCACCATAAGCAGAGGATTCGTTGGCCAGAATGCATGCGAGAAACCGTCTCCGAGCTGGAATGCAAGAACCGTGATCTGCCTCGTCAGTCCCAGCACATCGCCCAGCTGTGACATGATCGGAATGGTCAGCATAGCCTGGCCCGAACCTGAAGAAACAAGGAAGTTCATGAACAGCTGGAAAAGATACATGATTACTGCGGATATCTCCCTGCTCATTCCCTGGGTATGCATGGAAACAGTGTACATGATCGTATCCATAATGTTTCCTTCCTCAATGAGCCATCCGATGGACGAGGCCATGAGTATGAGTATGATCGCAGGCGAAAAGTCGATCAGTCCGTCCTTGAACAGTTTGAACACTTTCTTGAATTCATAACCGGATGCAATTCCGACACTGAATCCCATGATAAGAAACATGAGGGCTATCAAGGGGAAAGAAAGGTCCTGCAATGATTTGACCGAACTGCAAAGCGCAACGGAAGCAATTATACCGAGAAAACATATCCCCATCCACATAAGTGCCGGTTTGACTTTTCCCTGATGGAGAACGACATCTTCATAGTGCGTAAGCGCCTTGATTTCCATGTCGGAGCCGTAAACATAGCTTTTAGCAGGGTCATTTTCAATTCTGCGTATGTACCACAGGATATAAAGGGTAACGATTATGATGGTCACGATAAGTATCGGCACCCTCAGGAAAAGGCCTGAAAAAAGAGGAATCCCTGCAAGCCCCTGGGCCGTCCCCAGTGTGAACGGGTTGAATGTTGCAGCCGAGAATCCTATGGTGACCGAAACGAAAGGTATGGATACGCCCACAATGGAATCCCATTTCATCTGATAAGCAAGGGGGATGAAAATGAGTATCAGTGGAGTAACCTCTTCCAGTATGCCCATTGTCGAGCCGAGCAGCGCGAACACGGCTACATTGATAAAGATGAAAAGCCTTTTTCTGTCTTTGAATCTCATGACGAGGTCGGATATAAGTCTGGGAAGAATCCCGCTCTTGTTCATTACAGAAAAGCTTCCTCCGATTATGAAGATAAAGAGGATGAGCACTATGATTCTGGGGCCGTTCTTGCTGCCGAGCACAAGAAGAGGCGCAAGTGCTATCTTCCATACTGGAAGAGGCGTCTGATCAATTGTATGATATACCTGCTGTGTCGTACCGTTTACCGTGGTCTTTACGTAATCACCGGCAGGTATGACATACGAGCATATACCCGATACCGCAATCAGGATAGCAAGCAGTACAATCGTGGCAAGAAACATCTTGACTTCAAGCAAGGCCTTTTTTTTGTCTTCCTGTTCCATAATTTCACCCTCTCTTTATTCTATTTCAGTTGCCTCTTTCAGAGCGGCAAATACGGTTTCTGTTTGAGGCTTGCCCTGACTAATCGGAAATTAAAGCACAAAATCAAGGACCAGTTCCAGCCCCAAATCAAGGCTGAAATGAAGACTTTCAACAGAGACGCGCTCATCATGACCGTGTGCAAGCGAAATATCATCAACAGGAAGCACCGGGGTAAACCCGTACACGACCATACCTTTAGGCCTGAAGAACACCCCGTCCGTAACACCCGGTATCAGAAACGGTACGACCGTTGCATCCGGTTTATGCCTTGCCATGGCCTTTTTTATAAGATGCGCCAATTCGTGATCCACGTCGGATTCCGTCCCCTCTTTCTTATCAAGGAACTCTATTTCAAACCCTGGACCTATCTCTTTGACTGCCCGGTCACAGAACTCTTCCGCATCATAAGACGGCAGCACCCTGAAATCGAATTCGGCAACCGCTTCCGAGGGGATGACATTCGTTTTCTGCCCGGCATGGAATACGGTTGGGCAGACGGTATTGTGAAGCATTGCCCTGAAAGCCGCTGCTGTTCCAGGGTCTTTGATTGCAAGCCTGATGAGGGTGTCTGATATCAGAGGATTCATCAGCTGCTTTATAGCAGTTCCAAGTACGGCATTCTGGGATGCTGCCATGGTCTCGATCATTTTTCGTACGCTGGGGGTTACCTTCAAAGGGTATTTCTTGTGTGTAAATTTATTTGTAATTTCTACAAGTCTTTTAACCGGATTGTCTTCTCTGGGCATGGATGCATGACCGGGGACGCCCCGTGCTGTGACCCTAAGCCAGATATTTCCCTTCTCCGCACTCTGGTATGTGTAAAAAGTTCTTCCCATGAAATTGATGCCGAAACCGCCGCCTTCGTTCAGCGCCGCCTCGGCATCAAGAAGGTCGTAATGGTGCTTCACCAGCCATTCGCACCCTTTGCTTCCGCCTGTCTCCTCGTCCGCAGCCGCAAGGAATATGACATCCCGCCTGGTCGACACCTCACCCCTTTTGAGCGCAATCATCACCGCCATCCACAGGGCTACCGAATTCTTGCAGTCTACCGCGCCCCTGCCCCATATCACGCCGTCCACTTCATCTGCGCCGAAAGGGTCTCTTTGCCATTTGTCAGCTTCCACGCCAACCACATCTAGATGCGACATCAGCAGAAGCGGCCGTTTTGTCCCGTTCCCCCTGTGCCTTGCTATTATGCTTGCGCGCCCAGGTTCCGACTCGAGTATATTGCAACTGATGCCTTCTTTTTCAAACACCTCGGCTACATAGCGGGCAGCTGCAATTTCATTTCCGGGAGGATTTGTCGTGTTTATACGGATTAGATTTTTTAGATGCCTTATTATTTCCTCTTTAAGACCCAGTCTGCCGATCAGTTCCATTGCTTCTGCCATAAATGCGCCTTTTTAGAATTGATTTAAAGTCAAGTACACCATATACACAAATTAGGGAAACGAACTCAAGATATATAAGCACTTCGCCGACAAGAATTCTTGATAACTCGGTCGTATGGCAGGCATTTTCATTGTCTAATCAGGGCTTGTAAAGGTGGAATATGACCAAAACAGATGTGATAATAATCGGAGGAGGCGCAACCGGCTGCGGTATAGCCCGGGACCTCGCACTCAGGGGAATACCCCATTATCTTATAGAAAAAGACGATTTTGCTGCAGGCGCTACAGGGGCATGCCACGGGCTTCTTCACAGCGGAGGCAGATATGCTGTCAACGATCCTGAAGCGGCAAAGGAATGCATAGAAGAAAACATGATACTCAGAAAAATAGGCGAGAAATGCGTTGAGATTACGGGCGGCCTGTTTGTAAGGCTCCCCGGAGATTCAAAACGCTTCAGGGACAGATTCTTGAAAAGCTGTGAAGAAGTCGGCATACCTACCGAAGTGCTTTCCGCATCAAGGGCGCTGGACCTCGTTCCCAATCTTAATCCGGTGCTTGAAGAGGCGGTTAAAGTGCCCGACTGCTCAATAGACCCGTTCAGATTGTGCATGCTTAATGCAACAACTTCCCGGCTTAAGGGTGCAACCATTCTCACACATCATAAGGTGGTGGATATCATAAAGGAACATGGCAGGTGCGCGGGAGTGAAGGCCGCCGACCAGTTCACAGGCCAGATCAGGGAAATAAGGGCCAGGGTTATCGTAAATGCGACCGGGGCATGGGGAGACAAGATGGCACAGCTCGGAGGAAGCGACGCCCCGATGACCCTTTCCAAGGGCAGTCTCGTGATAACGAACCACAGGCTTACAAACATGGTTGTCAACAGGCTGAGGCCCCCCTCGGACGGAGATATCATCGTTCCTAACGAGGCAGTATGTCTTGCCGGAACCACATCAATCACGGTAACCGACCCGGACGCGATAGAAGTCGATTCAAGAGAGGTGGACAAGGTTATAAGCGAGGCGCAGGCCATGATCCCCATATTCCGATCAACTCGCATGATCAGGGCATATACAGGTGTCAGACCTCTGCTGAAGGGTGATAATTCGGACGGAAGAGCGATCTCCAGGGGATTCAAGATCATTGACCACAAAAACGGGATGTTCAGCATACTGGGCGGCAAGCTCACTACATACCGCCTGATGGCGGAAAAGCTGACGGACGCTCTCATGGACCACTTCGGGTTGAATGTGGCATGCGAGACCGCCCAGAAGCCCCTTGACGGACAAGATGAATTGAGCGGATATCCTCTCTCTAAACGCCTCAACAGCCTGAACGGCATTGTCTGCGAATGCGAACTCGTAAACAGGGAAGATGTGGAAAGGATCGTCAACAGGATCGGAACAAAATACATACGCGACATCCAGCACAGGACGCGCCTGGGCATGGGCCCATGCCAGGGAGGTTTCTGCACCTACAGGGCGCTCGGCATCATGCAGGACATGGGCAGGGTAAGCGCAGACGAATCGATGAGGGTATTGAGGGAATTTCTCCAGCGCAGGTTCAGGGGAATCAGGCCTGCACTTTGGGGCGACCAGCTGAGAGAGGAGCAGCTTGTCGAAAGCATTTACCTTGGAATCCTAGGCATGGGGAGAGAGCAATGAGCGATATAAACTTCGATGTTGTAATAACTGGCGGGGGCATATCCGGACTTATTGCTGGAATCGAACTTGCCGGATCAGGTGCAAGTGTAGCAGTTATCTCCAGGGGCGACCCTGCAGTATGCCTTTCGACAGGCTGCATAGACCTTTTAGCCCTTGGGAACGATCCTCTGTCCGCCATAAATGAGCTTCCCCCGGTACATCCCTACAACCTGGTGCCTCACACCATCATTGAGGAAGCAATTGTTAAGTTCGGCGATATCATGTTTGACGCTGGTCTGCCTTATATCGGAAATGTCCATTCGAACAGAAAAATACTAACCCCCATAGGCAATTCAAAAACCACATGCCTTGTCCCGAGGACCATGGAAACAGCGCCTCAGGATGAAACCCCCTATGTGCATGTGATCGGCTTCAAGGGCCTTAAGGATTTTTATCCCAGCTATATCACTTCAAACAGATCTAATACGGGTTTTTCAATCTATGATGCCGGAGTTGAAAGCACGATGTCCATATCGTCAAGATTTGATGATTCCGGTTTCATTGAAGAGTTCATCAAATGGCTAAGGTCACTTGAAATACCCGACGGCAGAATAGCCTTGCCTGCCGTCCTGGGATTGACAGAGCCGCTAAAGGCCATCGAACTTATAACCGAATCCACTGAAAGGCTTGTGTTCGAAATTCCGACGCTTCCTCCTTCGATTCCGGGCATGCGTCTCTTCAGGATTCTCAAGAAAGCCCTGCAGTCAAAAGGCGGCGAGATTTTCTGGGGCCTTCCCACTGCAAGCGTTGAGAAACAGGGAAAGCTGATCGAGGCCCTGACTATTGAAACCCATGCCAGGCACACGAGGCTCAATGCAAAGGCATTCATTCTGGCATCGGGTTCATTCGTAAGCGGCGGCCTTTATGCAGACATGAAGGATAAAGTCCAGGAAACCGTTTTTGACCTGCCTGTTTTTGTGCCGGGAACAAGAGACTCGTGGTTCGGCAATGAATTCTTTACACGCGGTCATGAGATAGAAAAGGCCGGCATTTTAACCGACAGTTCATTCAGGCCTGTAGATGCACCTTATGAAAACCTTTTTGTCTGCGGAAGTATTCTTGCCCATTCGGAAGTCATGAAAAACGGCTGCGGCCACGGTCTTGGACTGGCTACCGGCCTCGCCGCCGCCAAATCCTGCGAGAGGTACCTCTCATGAACTTTGAACACTGCATAAGATGCACCATCTGTGTTGAAAACTGCCCGGTATTCAGGGTCAATCCTGAATTCCCCGGCCCCAAACAGTCCGGTCCGGATTCGCAGAGGTTCAGGATGACGGGTGAAAAATCAGTGGACAGCTGGGTCAGCCTTTGCTGCCAGTGCAAGAGGTGTGAAGTGGCATGCCCATACGGCGTCAATCCAGCAGAAATAATCCTCAATGCCCAGATAAAATATGCCGGGGAGCATATGCGTTCTCCTGTCGCCATAATGTTCGCAAACAATTATTACCTCGGGACTCTTGGTTCGCTTGCAGCACCCATTGCCAACAGAATCGCAGCAACAGGGATTGCAAAGAAATTTTTCAATCTTGCAGGCATTTCCACTTACATGCCCTTTCCATCGTTCGACTTCATCTCAATGAACAAGGGGAGAAGAAGATTGGGAAAAGGCCAGAGAAAAGTGGTCTTTTTCTATGGGTGTTTCCTTAACTTCAACAGGCCCGACATAGGAAAAAAGATCCGAGACATGCTTATTTCAATGGACCTTGAAGTTGTGATGCCCTCGCAGGTCTGCTGCGGACTGCCCGCGCTGGGAAACGGCCAGATAGACCTGGCCAGAAAATTCGCATCGAAAAATGCCGCGGTCTTTGGTGAATACATAAACAAAGGCTATGACCTCATCTACTCCTGCACATCCTGCGGCCTCACGCTCACCCATGACTATCCTGGCATACTAGGCATAGCATCAGGCAAAAAGATTGCGGAAAACAGCTATAATGTAAACGAATATATCTTAAGGCTCATTGAGGAAAACCACATCGCACCTGAATTCAGAGAGGTGAGAAGGAAAATAGCCTATCACGTGCCCTGCCACCTGAGAGCGCTGGGAATAGGCTATCCCGCGGTAAGGCTTTTCTCAAAGATACCCGGGCTCGACTTCAAGGTCCTTGATGATAACTGCTGCGGACTTTCCGGAAGTTACGGGTTTAAAAAGAAGAATCAGGCTACCGCACTGAAGATTGGGGCACAGGCTGCCGCCGCTGTAAAAAAGTCAAATCCCGAAGCAGTGGTGGCTGATTGCGGCGCATGCAGGATGCAGCTGTCTTATATGTCAGGCATTCCCGCCCTTGACCCGAGTGAAATAATAACCGAATCTCTTGTCATAAAATAACTGCCGGGATTATAATATCCAACCAGACAGCAATATTACCCTATGGGGAGGACAGTATGAAAAAGCTGGTTATTCTTTTTATAATGATCATTTCATTAGCCGTGATCCCATCAAAATCCGATGCTGCAAGCTCCCTGCAGGTCGTTGCTGAAGACGCACTCTGGGGGTGCCTGATAGGCACTCTTGTCGGCACCGCAACCCTTGCATTTCATTTGGATGACGCAGGAGACCATCTTGAAAACATCGCTTACGGAGCGGCTATCGGCCTCTTTGCAGGTGTCGGATTCGGGGCATATGAGTTGCGTCCGCTTTTTCAGGCATACAGGGACCCAGCAAACAAGGATACCGTATACGGTTTCAAAATATATATGCCCTTGAAATAACAGCTTTATTGATGCTATTTCAGTAATTGTAATATATTTCTTAATTATTCAGAATAAGGGCAATTTATTGCCCAGAAGGATTCAATGATATGTTATCTTCAGTTAATACCAATACCTGATATCAATCTTAACCATTTAATATTCTGTTATTTATTCAAGCCCTTAAATGCTCTGTCCATACGGCATAAAATTTGCTATTAAACTCATTAATAATATTTAGTTGGGGGAGGTTTTATGATCAGGTCGCCAAAATGGTTAAAGCTGTTTGTTATTTTCCTAGTTATGTCATGTTTCATTTCAGTTTCATGCAAACCTAAACCAGGGACACCGACTGCCCCGCAGGATGCCCAGGAATGGATAGAGAAGTGGTTTTCAAAAGGTACACAATATATACCCTTCTCGTTCAATTACAAAGAAACATCGACATCTGTTAATACCAAATTCAGCACATGGACCCAGACCGCCACTTCACAGAAACTGGACGAGAACAGGGTTAAATGGGTCCGTACATTTACGGATCCCAATACAGGACTTGAGGCCCGTTGTGAAGCAATCCAGTACCTTGATTATCCGGCCGTTGAATGGGTTATATATTTTACCAACACGGGCACATCTGACTCATGGCATATTTCAAACCTGTTACCGGCAAATTTCGTGTTTGAATCCGATGATCCTACCTTGTGCAATGTTTTTTATTCATACGGAATAATGGACATTGTGGCCCCATGGGATCAGCATAAGAGCCCTGCCAAAACTGCTAAAGAAGAATTCATGCTTGTTCAAGACCAGGTGGCAACCCTGAAACCAATAACACTTTCATCAATAAACGGAAGGTCCTCATGCGGATACCTGCCGTTCTTCAATATTGAAAATACCGACGGCAAGGGTTCCATCATGGCCATCGGATGGTCTGGAGACTGGACTGTAAACATGTCACTTTTAAGCAGCGGCATACTGGTCAAGTCCGAACTTCCTGGTGCTGATTTCCAGCTTCAGCCCGGTGAAACCGTTCGCACATCTTCTTTCCTGAGGATGTTTTATGATGATACGGACAGCATGAGGGGACACAACAAATTCCGCAAGCTCATGCTCAAATATTTCACACCGAAGGTCAACGGTAATCTTCCCGAACCTATTGTTGCAGCTTCAGCCCATGGAAAGTACGGGTTTGCCGATACGACACAGAGCAACCTCATCAGGATGATTAATTCCATCAGCTCGGCAAATGTCCCTATAAACACGTTCTGGGTAGATGCAGGGTGGTATGAAATGCAAAGGGATTTCGGAACCAATGATGACTTCATATGCCTGAAAGGCGACTGGGCAGCAGATGCATCACGGTTTCCTCTGGGCCTCAAGCCTGTATCTGATGCGGCACACGCAAAGGGCTACAAATTCCTTCTCTGGTTCGAACCTGAAAGGGTTTCAAAATATGCGAATGTACTGACAGATCACCCGGAATGGATAATGCCTGCCGTAGGTGTTGACGACTATGTAAACAAGGTGCTCAACCTGGGTAATCCCCTGGCTCTTGACTGGGTAATTTCGACATTTGCAGGGCTTATCGACGGTTACGGCGTAGATATATACCGCCAGGACATGAATGCCTATGCCATTGCCATGAGCTGGGACCAGGAAGATGCTGCCAGCTCAACCCCGAAGGATTTCTATAACTTCATCAAGAATACGACCTTCGGTTCACAGGATGTTGGCGCATGGACAACCGAATCTTCCAAGGTCATCAACCTCGCGATGGATTTCAACGGTGACGGCAAGGATGAACTGGCGAGGATCTCAAAAGAAGGAGGGAAAGCAATAGCAAGGATATACAGAGCTACATCCACCGGTTTTGAAACATCTGCCCTCACATCGGTAGAAGTGTGCGACTGGGCACCTAACGGTGTTGATGCAGTATTCACACCAATGGATATCAATGGTGATTCAAAGGCTGATCTTTTTTATAAATACATGGATGGAAATGGCAAAACCCAGGCTCAGGTATTAATTTCGAATGGAACTGCATTCGCAACAAGGAACACCAGGATCGACATCGGAGGCTGGTCGATTGAAGGTTCAATGGTCAAGGACTTCCCGTGCGACATCAACGGCGATGGAAGGGATGACCTGGTAAGGGTGTTCAGTTATGACGGCGGAAAAATGGGAATTGACACATTGCTGGCGAACACTTCCGGCAACTTTACAAGAGACGGCGCAGCAGCGATGTATTCTGTAGGCAACTACAATTCAAACGGCGCCCCTGTAACAGTGATGGTCATGGATGTCGGGACATACGGAACCAGCGCCAATGGATTACCTGACAACAGGGATGACCTCGTAAGGATATATAAAGATGCAAACGGCAAGGCAATATCGGATATCCTGTTCTCGAACGGCAGTGTCTTCACGAGGTATTCTGGCAGGGGGGTGCAGGATCTGGGAGACTGGGCCGTTGCAGGTGTTGATACAATATCTCTCGGAATGAAGGTAAACGCCGGCCAGGCATTCGACCTTGTACGCCTTTGGAAAGACCCCAAGGGCTTTGCGGAAGCAGATATCCTCTATTCTGACGGCATAGCCTTCGGACGCATCCCTGAAAACAAGATGACCGACATAGGCATATGGAACAGCGAATACGTGCCTTTCGATTTAAACGGCGATGGCAAGGACGAAATACTCACCCTTACTCAGGACAGCGGCAGGACGGTTGCCGGGATTCTCTCATACGGACATATACTTGTACCGGCATTGAGCAGGTACGGGATATCGGAACTCAAGCACATTGCAGGACTGTATCAATACTGGGATAATCTGAGGGCGACCCGTCCCGGTCTTCTGATCGACAACTGCGCATCAGGCGGAGGAAGACTTGACTATGAAGCCCTTAGGCGCAGTGTGGCACTATGGCGTTCAGATCAGGGTGAGTGGAATGCTGAAGCAAACCAGAATGAGACCCTCGGACTCAGTTATTGGCTCCCACTGACAGGAAGGGGGGCTGTAAGCACCGATCCCTACAGCATGCGCAGTGGTTTCGGCTGGTGTACATCATATGCCGTAGACTGGGAAACCAGCTCGATTGCATCAGCTGCTGCAGCGGCAATCTCCAGCCTGAAAGACCTTCAGATCCTTGCATCAGGCGATTTCTACCCGTTGGCGGTGCCCGAAGACGTCACAGCAACCAATACAATTCTTGCATGGCAGTATGACATGCCAGAGTTGAATAAAGGAATGGTCCAGGTATTCCGCAGGGCAGACTGCACCCAGACTTCCGTAAAACTCAAGCTGAGCGGAATAGACAGCTATTTCTGGTCATTCGCAAAATACAAAGTCAGTATTTATTCCGATAACAAACCGGCTGTTGTAAAGACATACACAGGTTATAATCTCGCCAACTCCGGCCTTACAGTAAGTATAGCTTCAAAACCCGGATCTGCGATAGTGATATACGAAAAACTTTAATAGAGTTTCACCATTGATGAATCATGAAAAGCCGGTGGTGGCATCCTTACCGCCGGCTTTTTCATTCCTTATTCAGAATATGGATTACTGGCCGCCGCGCGCTTTCAGCGCAACCTTTAAGGTCTGGAACAATATTGCAATATCGAGCCACAGCGAGCGGTATTTGAGGTAATAAAGGTCATATTTCATCTTCTCTCTGGCATCTTCTACGGAATCGCCGTAAGGATAGTTTATTTGCGCCCAGCCTGTCACGCCGGGTTTCGTATAGAGCCTCATCTCATAAAACGGTATCACCTGCTGTAGCTGGTCGATGAAATAGCGTCTTTCCGGTCTTGGTCCGACAAAGCTCATATCTCCTATCAGAACATTGAGAAACTGGGGAAGTTCGTCAATTCTTGTCTTCCTGATAATATTGCCTACACGCGTCACCCTGGGATCTTTTTCTGATGCCCATTGAGGGCCATCGTTTTCCGCATCGGTTCTCATTGAACGGAATTTAAAGACCTTGAATTCTCTGCCGTTAAGACCAACCCTTTCCTGTTTATAAAAAACGGGGCCGGGTGAATCTATTTTTATCGCTATAGCGGTTATTATCATGAACGGAGATGCTATTACAGTACCCACAAGGGCAAAGAAAAAGTCGAACAGCCTTTTTAATATATCTTCCGATTTCATGCTTGCAAAACCTTTTGCGAATATCAGGGAACCAGGCCTTACATCCTCGATCATGATCTTCCCCAGCAGTTCCTCGTAGAACTTAGGGGCGTCTTCTATCTCGCATGATGTAAGTTTTATCCTCAAGAGGTCATGAAGCGGCAGCGCCCCTCTCATGTCATCAAAAGCAACTACCAGCTTGTCAGGATCGATACCCCTAATAATGTTCCACAGTTCATCGACATCACCCAGCCAGGGTATGTCCATCTCGGTGTTCTCCTTGCCGACGTAACCTTCGAACTTAACCGACCTTCCTGAAAGCCTTATCTCGTCGACAAGAAACTTTGCATTTCTTCCATTTCCAAGGAGAACAACCCTGGTATCCGCCAGCCGGGAATCCCTGATTGCAATGTAGATAACCCTGATTAATAAACTGAAGCCCATTGAGAAAAAGAGCGACATCAGAAATATTGAACGGCTGAGTTCGATCTGGGGAATTATATAATAGGCAAGAGACAATATTATGAGCGACATCCCTCCGCCGATCAACACCGTTGAAACCAGTTCGGAATGACGCCTCCACCATTTCCAGTCGTAAAAATCCTGGAAATAGTAACAAAAAACAGTAATCAACATGAAAGCAAAAGCCTTCAGGCTTAACAGCGGGTCAGGAAGATAGAAGAAAGGGAGTCTTATCTCAATCCATTTTGAAAGGAAGACAGCACCCATTGCAGCTGCCATATCCAGCAGAACCAATATATATACTGAAATCGTCCTGGTTTTCATTTACCGCACCATTTATTTTTTTACTCTCCGGCCGCCGATGAAATGTCAAACTCAAAGTATAGAGCAAGTGACATTTCACATGTATATATATTCGGATTCGGAATCGAAAACCATAAGAGAAAACATGATTAATCAATATTTAATCTTTTGCATCTATTGAACGGCCGAATTTATTGAGCACGGCAGCCGGCAATAAGATACAGCAGGAAAAAGCCCGGGACAATAATAATCATTGTTCCTCAGGTACGGCTGTCAGGACATCCCGGGCAATACCTGTCAATCATCACTGCCGCCTAGCAATCCGGCCCGTATCAGGAAATATAAAAGCTGAAGGACCGCCGTAACAGCCGCAGCTACATATGTCATTGCCGCCGCATTAAGAACCTTCTTCGCGCCGCTTACTTCCTGATCGGCAAGTATGCCCGAAGCAGGCAATGCCTGAAGGGCCCTTGAAGATGCATTGAATTCCACAGGCAGTGTCACGACCTGAAAGAGCACGACAGCTGTAAAAAACATTATTCCCATAAGGATCATGCTCTGGGATCTGAACAGAAGTCCGAACATGAGCAGAAACCATGAAAGGTTTGACCCGATGCTTGCCATAGGGACAATGGCACTTCTCAGCTTCATGGGTGCATATCCCTGTGCATGCTGAATGGCATGGCCCGCTTCATGGGCGGCGACACCCACACTTGCAAGCGAATATCCGCTGTAAACATTCTCTGAGAGCCTCAAGACCTTTTTTGACGGGTCATAGTGATCGCTCAGAAAACCCCGGCTGAGCTCTATACCGACATCATGAATACCTGCTGCTCTCAGAATGCTCTGAGCCGCCTGCGCACCTGTTATGCCCCTTATCGTGGGAATCTTTGAATATTTAGCATATGCAGCCTTAACCATGAAACTGGCATAAAGGCTCAGAAGCAACCCGGGCAGCCACATTACCATATACAGCGGATCGAAAATCATTTTTTGCCTCCAGATTATTGTCTTATTCAAATAGTGTCTCAAAACCCTGAAATCAAGTATCCATTTCTTTGCTATTGTTCAAGCTTCAATCTGCCGATATTTCCTATTAGACATGTTCGGGAAACAACCTTCGGAGGATTTATGAGAAAACTGTTTATTATGAGTTTATTTTTAATCATCCTTCTGTCTCAATCTGCATGCAGCAAAAGCCCTGATGAAAAAAGGGCCGATTATCTTATGAGTGCGGATAAATATGCGGCGCAGGATAAATATGCCGAAGCTGCAATTCAATATCAGAATGCATTAAAGATAGCCCCGGATGATGCAACCACGCTTATAAAACTCGGTGAGCTTCAGATGATCCTGCAAAGGCACGGGGACGCCTTCAGTTCATTTATGAAAGCCTCCAGGATTGATCCGAAGAATATCAAGGCGCATTCCAATCTCGCGACAATTTACCTTCTTGCCAGAAAATATGATGAGGCGTCAAAAGAGGCAACCATAGTACTCGGTCTGAATCCGTCAGATATACATGCAAAGGAGATTCTTGCACAGAGTCTCTTCCTGTCGGGGAAGAAGGATGAAGCCCTTACCCTGTTGAATAACCTGATCGCGAAGGACGAGGCGGGTGAGGGCATGTTTATCGATGCGGTCCAGATCCTTTATGAAATGGGCAATATGGATGATGCACTCAAGCTTATCGATGCAGGCTTGAAGAAATTCCCTTCGTCGGCCGGGATAAGAATGGTTTCATGCCAGGTATATCTGGCAAAAAATAAGCCCGATATCGCATTAAAAATGGCGGAGGATGCATACAGCATATCAAAAGAAGATATAAATTCCGGCCTTTTCCTTGCCGGCTTTGCAGCAAAGAACAACATGCCTGAAAGATTTGCAAGCGTCATGGCCGATATGAAGAAAAAATACCCTGATGACTATAGAATCTATCAGCTCCTGGCTGAGGAAGCAGGCAGAAACAAAAACATAGACAATGCGATCAAATTTGCTGACAAGGCCCTTGAATTGAATTACTCGGAACAGAATGCAATTCTTCTTTCCGAACTTTACGTGCAAAAGGGCAATATCGATTCTGCAATCGACACTCTCAACAAGGCGGTCACAAAATTTCCTTCATCCGTTTCATTAAAGATTGTT
Source organism: Desulfomonilia bacterium (assembly GCA_036567785.1). Taxonomy (NCBI): domain Bacteria; kingdom Pseudomonadati; phylum Thermodesulfobacteriota; class Desulfomonilia; species Desulfomonilia bacterium. Next base: position 115,089 of record DATCTV010000028.1, read on the forward strand.
CTCGCACGTCAGCTTCTCGTCAAAAACGATGCCGACAAAGCGCTTCAGATAATTGATCCACTTGTTAAATCCATGCCGGAAAATCCTGATATCGCAATACTTGCAGCAAGAATTTACATGATGAGAGGAGAGCAGGAAAAAGCGCGTTCGTTCATCGAGTTCGCGCTGAAAGACAAAAAGGACGATCCGAAGCTTCATGCAATGCTCGCCTCCATATATTTCAAAAGTGCCGAATACAGGAGAGCCCTTTCCGAGGTCGAGATCACACACAAGGAAGGCTCTTCTTCCGTGGAACTGCTCAATATAGGCGTCATCTCCGCACTCAATCTGGACCAGCCCGATAAAGCCCTTAAATTCATTCAGATGCTGAAGAAGGCCGCTCCATCAGATTGGGCCACGACATATTCCGAAATAACATACTTCCTTTACAAAAAGGACAGCGCTTCCGCTTTCAGGCTTGCAGAAAAGGCAATCAGGACATGGCCCGATAAAATGGAGGCACTAACGATCTATGCCCAGACCGGCTCTGATACCATAGGCCCGGCCGCCACAATCCAGGGAATAAGCTCGATATGCGCCAAGTCAAAATCCTCGAACTGCATGCTTGTGCTATCAGTCCTGTATGAAAAGGCTGGAATGAGAAACGATGCGCTGGCTAAGATAAAAGGCGCCATCTCACAGGAACCGGGCAGGGATGACCTGTACTATGCACTTGCGGATTTCTACACCCGTAACGACATGACCGACCTTGCGATTGCGGAATTCAAGGACCTCCTTATAAAAAAACCCGACGACATGAAATCTGCTACCATGCTTGCCATACTCCTTAATGACAGCGGTGATATTGTGAACGCGGAAAAAACCTATTCTTACATCCTGGATAAGGACCCTTCAAACAGAATTGCGGCAAACAACCTGGCATGGATACTCGCTGAACGAGGCAGAAAAACCGACCTTGACAAGGCAATGGACCTTGCAACAAAGGCTAAGAGGTCAGCCCCCGGAAATCCATCCATAGCCGACACCCTGGGCTATGTTTATCTTAAGAAGGACATGGTGAACAATGCTAAAGTCCAGTTCCTGATTGCACTGGATAAAAACCCCGATGATCCTGCATTCAACTACCATATGGCTATGGCGCTCACAAAAGAGGGCAAGAAAAAGGAAGCGGCTTTATATCTGAAAACCGCGCTCAAAACAAAGTCATTCAACGAGAGGAAAGACGCCGAAAATCTGCTGAAACAGATTGGCGGTTAAGTCAGATGCAGAGGATCGAGGCGGCTGCGACTGCGGCCGCAAGGGTTCTCAATGTAGTTTTTCCCATGTTTACGGGAATAAAGCCGCTTTTATAAAACAACCCCGTTTCCTGTTCAGTAAAACCGCCTTCAGGTCCTACTGCAAAGCACATCTCTTCATCTTTGATATCCAGAATGCCTTTTGTACCGTCCATCGACGCATAGTATCTGTTCATGTATCTGCTCACGGCCGATTTTACGAATTCAGGAAGTTTAACCGGCGGTTCGAGCACGGGAACTGTCCTTCGCTGCGATTGTTTGACGGCCTCCTTAATTATGTCTTCCCACCTTTTCAGTTTTGCCTGGCTTACCGCCCTTATATTGGATCTTTCGGCAACAAGCGGACAGATGCTGCTTGCACCCAGTTCCGCAGCGAGTCTGATCGCATCGTCCATTTCCCTTATGTCGATAAGCGATATCCCGAGGTGCAGCCGCGCCCTTCCCCTGTCGCAAAGTTCGTCTTTCTCAACTACTTCAAGCCTGATTTCATTCTTCGAGATGCCTGTAATTCTCGCCCTGAATCCATCCGTTCCCTGCCGGATAAGAATCTCGTCGCCCGGACGCTTTCTCAGAGGACCTGCAATATGCATTGCATCCTTGTCCGAAATCAGCGCTTCATCTCCTGAAATCCGGGCAAAGAATCTGGGCATTTCAGGAGATCCTCATATGGACATTTCCTTGAGGTAGGCTGCGGCCTTTTCAGGAGGGGTCGAGTTGATAAACAGGTCCGACCCCCACTCGAAACCGGTGAGCGGCATCAGCCTGGGCAGTATTTCCATATGCCAGTGGTAATATGAGGCGCATTCCATTGAGAACGGTGACGTATGTATTCCATAGTTGTAAGGGGGCATGCCGAGCGCTCTGTCTATTCTCTTCATGACATCTATGAATATCATGGACATTTCCTTTATCTCACCCGGCTCGACGTCTTCGAATCTGGATATATGCCTCTTGGGCAATATCCAGGTCTCGAACGGAACCCTGGGCGCGAACGGTTCAAATGCGATAAAATCCCTTGTCTCCGAAACGAGCCTTACACCCTGCTGCAGTTCCTGCCTGATGATATCGCAGAAGATGCATCGTTCCTTATATTCATAATGCTTTTCGGCGCCTTCAATTTCTTCAAGAACACCCCTGGGAATAATGGGAAGCCCCATAAGCAGCGAATACTGATGTTCGAGCGTAGCCCCTGCATTGGAACCGGAATTTTTATAGATAAGCGCATATCTCAGACGGCGGTCCCGCTTTAAATCAACAAGCCTGTCGCGGTATGCCCAGAAGAGATTTTCCATCTCAGGCTGCTCCATTTCCGACTGCCTTATTCCGTGCCTGGGGGTTTCTATTATGACCTCGTTAGCCCCTATCCCCGATATCTTGTCATAAAGTCCCTCACCCATTCGTTTCAGGTCTTCCTCTACGACAAGCACCGGACTTCTGTTGGGGACCACCCTTAGCCTCCAGTCCGGGCTGTTTGGTAATGATCCGAAAGGCCTGTTTGCAAGAATCTCAGGCGGGCACATATGTTCATTGCCGGGACAGAACGGACAGGAAAGACTGTCTTTGAGAGCCTGTTCAGGGATGATACCGGGCGTTCTCGTCGCCGAGTCGGTAATTATCACCCACCTGTCTATTATAGGATCTTTTCTCAATTCTGACATATTTCACCCATGTTAATTGCAAGCCAGGGAATGCCGCCCTTGATGCGTCTTATAAAATACATGCACCAGCCCTGAAAGGTCTTTTCAAAACCGGATTCGCTCTGAGATGCGCATTCTATGGGAAGCAGAACGATTTCCCACACGGAATCGGATTCAATGCATACCGAAAGATTTCTGCCCGCATCATTGAAAACCATCCTTCTCCCGGTGAAAATCCCCCTTTCGTCTATCTCTCCCACATCCTTTATGGCCGGTTTGTCCGGCATCATGATATTCATTTCGACCGCCAGGAACATATCATCGTCAATCTCCCCTGAAATGCTCTGTTCAAGCAGAATCGAACCTTCGGGGTCAAAGGTTATCGTTTTTGTTATATCCAGTCCTTCATCATTTGCCGAAAGCATGACCTTGAGCACATCGCCTTCTCCGGACATGCCGTCAAGCCTGAAGGGCCTCAAGGTATCCGGGAAGCCTTCAGGCTTCAGGCCTTGCAGGAGGCTTTCCGTGTCCGGCCTGCCATTGATGACATGCGTTATGAAAGAGTTCCTCGAATAGCTGTCATAAACCAGGAGGCTTTTAAGCTCATCGGAAGAGACAAACGCAATATCATGAATTGAAAGCGGCTTGTTTCCGCTGTCATGACTGCTCTGGGTCCCCGATGAGCTCAATATCTTGTTGTGGTAAATCTCTTCGTGTCTCATCATTACATTTGTAATGCATCTTTCACCGGGCTTGTATTCCAATCCGAAGACAGAGCCGTTTTCATCGGGCGAGATGATGCAGTTGATGCGCCTGCCAGAAACAAGGATCTCATCATTTCCGTCAATGTCATAATCGTAATTTTCGACGATATAGGGTTTGTCTTTAAGCCTTTTTTCATCGACTATCTTCTCCGCCTTGAGAAGATTTTCATAAATGGCTTCTCTCAATATATCGAGATATACTCCGCCGAAAAGGCCATGCCAGTAGCCGCAGTTGCACTGCGCCATGAAAAGATGCCTCAGGGCCGTTTCATCGGAACCGTATTCCCTGACAAGCCTGCTGATCCTGAGCATCTTTTTGTGCATTCTGTTGCTTTCGGGATACTTTGCCAGAAAATTGTCCCAGGTGCCGCCTCTTAAAAAGCCCCTTTTCGCGTTCCAGTCCCAGGAGTTTTTCGCGTCCCTGACAAGGCTTCCGTAAAGCCTTCCCTGCTCCGGGAACAGGCTCCATTCCATCATCTCCTGGTAAGACGCAGTCGGGAGATAGATAAGTCCCTTGGGTTGGTGGTTTTCAAGTACGCTCTTCAGCGTTACAATCTCTACGTCTTCACACCTGCTCATAGCCTCCATGAACCGTTCGAGCCACTTGTCCTCATATACCCACTTGAGCGTACCCGGCCACATCCCGAACTTCTCGCCGTCATCCCCGTAAGTGACGACCTCGACCCCCCTGTCCCTTAGTTCCAGAAGGTAATCTATTATCACCCGGGGCTCCTTGAACGGGATCAGATACCTGAGGTTCATGTCTATCGGAAACACCTTCAGCGATGCCCCTTCCCTTTCCGTGATATAATATCCGTGAACGTCATCGGGCCTGAGCCCTGCGGCAAGGAAGTGTGTATCATCGAGTAGCGTATAGTCTATCCCCGAGCCTGATATCTTCAGGGGAAGAGACGGGTCCCACACCCTTTCCGTGCACCATATCCCGGATGGCTTCATACCGAATTTCTTAAGGAAAAACTCGCAGCACATCATGATCTGCCTTACTGCATCATCTGCCGGAATGGCCGGAAGTATGGGCTCATAGAATCCGCCACCCATCAGCTCCACCTGACCTGTTGAGATAAGAGCGCCCAGCAGATTGTAAAATTCAGGCCTTTTTTTCTCAAACCACTCAAGCAGCGGTCCCGTGAAATGAAGTGTGGCTCTGATGTCGGGATATTTCTTCAGATATTCAAGGAATGGCAGATAGCAGTCTCTTGCCCCCTGTTCGAACACTTTCGGATAATTGCCCACAGGTTGATGAGAATGGATGCAAAAAGCCAGTTTTATCTTCTCAGACATACCACATCTTCCTTTCGAAATCCTCTCCGGGAACTTCCAGGGCAAGAAGTCCGGATGAAGGATGTCTTTCAATCTCGATACCCGATTCCATAAGGATAAAATAAAACCTTATCTTATCATGGGGCTTAAGACCGAGCGCGCTGAAGCTTATTCCCAGTTCGATGCTGTCCCCCACCGCCATTTTGCCTGTTTCCCCCCCGGTGATTCCGGTGACGCCTTCAGTCTGAAGGGTCATCCTCCTTTCCGCCAGGTTCAGAATTACATTTACCGGCTTATCGAGGACGAAGCATATCTTCACAAGCGCATTTATTGGCAGTGCCGCTGTTTCCAGTTTGAAATAGAGGTGCTGCTCGTCGAATCCGTATAGGATCTTATGTATGTAACCGGAATGCCTGTACATGCTGGAAGACTCTGGCCTTGTCAGATAAACGCCCGCCTTGCGCCATTCATAGAAGTGTGTGACGAATCCGTCTATGACCGGCCTGACAAATCCGGACGGCTCTTTCTGAGGCGAGATGTCATAGGGCGTTATTATGCTCTTGAAAAGATATGAGGGCGGGACGTCGCCATGCAGTTCATAGCAGTTCCTGAGGTGAAGCCTGAAGAGCCTGTCGAAATCGCCCTTGTTGAGAATCGTGAATTCGTCGCCGAACCACCAGAACCAGTCGCTGCCTTCGGCTATATAAATCTCTTCCCATGAAAGCTTATGGGCGTCTTTACCCTTTGATTCGACATACTTCCTTGTCTTTGAAAGATATTCCCAGGCCTTGCGGTCTTCTTCATGCCCTATCCAGATGGAAAAGTTGTGGTTTATCCATGAGCCGGTGAACAGGTTTTCCAGAGTCTGCCTGTCAGGGTTTGCTGCAAGATAGGATGAAAACGTATCCGTTACGATATTCTGAGACCCGCTGAGCCCCTGATACAGTTCCCTCAGAAAGCCTTCACCCCCGTCCGGATAGTATTCCCACGGGTTTTCACCGTCCAGAATAACAGACACGAACGGATTGAACGGATAGGTCCTCGCACCCTTTCTTATGTCTTCAAGATGCGAAATAAAGTTGGCAGCCGCCGTGCTTGAAGCGTTTTTAGAATATACGAATCCTATCATGTCCGAAAGGTCCCTGTCCCTGAAGAACATATCTACCGATGATGAGCCTTGTACGACCTTGTAGGGCCTGAATAGCTTCACGCCTGTCCTTTGCTCCCTCAGGCTCAGGAAGAGGATGTCTTCGTCGGTTGCAGCCCATTTTATACCGTAGCGGGAGAGTATCTCCATCATTTCCGGGCACACGGAGCCTTCCGGCGGCCACAACCCGTCAGGGCTGTCGCCGAAAACCTTTTTATATAAATCAATCGATTTTTCTATCTGCGCATCGAGGTCTTCGGGGTGGGAGAACCCCTCTTCGGGAAGCCTCGTTTCCATGCACCTGTGCGCATATCCGACATTCATCAAGAGTGGGCTTATCGGGTGATAGAAAGGAGACGTCGTTATTTCAATCTGCCCCCTGTCTCTGGCGTCCCTGTAAAGCGGAATTATCTTTGCGAGCATCTTCATGTGGAAATCGAGTACGTATTTCTTGTCGTATTCCCCGAATTGCCTGCCCTTTTTGATGAGCTCGGCGATGCCCGGGTCCTTCCTTCCGGTGAATCCTATCCACGTAAGGTTGAACAGTACCTGCAGATCCATTATGTCCTGGTTGCTGAAATCTCTGGCAAATTCGTCAGTCTTTTTCCCGGCCTTTTTCCTAAGCAGTTCCTCATACCTGCTGAAAGGGGTAATCATGGTTGCCTGATTGCAGGAGAAAAACCTTTGAAGTATCTGCTTCTTCTCATCCGGGGAAAGTTCGGCGGGCTTTCTTCCTGAAAGCACGAAGTCTATATCGGTCTGGTTGTTTTCAGTGTAGTCCAGAAGTTGTGATATCAGCGACGGTACCAGATTGAACGTGCATTTCACATCCGGGAAATCATCGAGCACGGAAATCATGTCGTAATATCCCCTGACGGCATGAAGCCTCACCCAGGGCATAAGGAAAGACCCGGTAAGCGGATCCCTGTAATACGGCTGGTGCATGTGCCAAAGGAATCCGACAGTAATCTTGTTCATTACTTACTCCTGATAGCGAAAAATCAATCTTATGATAATCCCGAGGTCAATTGAGTGGTAGCGGCGAAGGGATTTGAACCCCTGACCCGGCGCGTATGAGACGCCTGCTCTACCAACTGAGCTACGCCGCCACGAAGACCCCTTCTACTTAAGTCGTCTTTTTTTGTCAACAACTTTAGCCTTGTTTTGAGATACTGGAAAGAAGGATGTAGAGCGCACTCAAAGCATATCTGAGAATATAAAAAACTTACCTTGGCAATCAATTTTAGGAACACAGGCCAGGCCAATCAGGTCAATCCGGTTCATCCCCGCGTGTGCGGGGAACATATCTTGACACCCTTGCCAATGATCGTTTTGTCCGGTTCATCCCCGCGTGTGCGGGGAACATTTGATTGGCAAGGTCATAACCCAGAAGCTCGTCGGTTCATCCCCGCGTGTGCGGGGAACATATCTGGATCATCAATCCACTCATCAACAATTTCGGTTCATCCCCGCGTGTGCGGGGAACATATCACAGTAACGCCCGGAGGATCCAATGCACGCGGTTCATCCCCGCGTGTGCGGGGAACATTTACCCGCAAATTACAGAGCATTCCCGGCGAACGGTTCATCCCCGCGTGTGCGGGGAACATAAATTAACAATCCCGAAGAAGTTTTAGTTCAACGGTTCATCCCCGCGTGTGCGGGGAACATAATGCCCCTGAGAATTCATGTTTATCGTGGCACGGTTCATCCCCGCGTGTGCGGGGAACATTTTTAAAATCGGCGTCCGTGACATTGCGGAAACGGTTCATCCCCGCGTGTGCGGGGAACATATTTTTTCAAGGCATTATCGGTAGCGGGAACTCGGTTCATCCCCGCGTGTGCGGGGAACATTAATGGTACCAGTATTTACGATTCAGGAAATACCGGTTCATCCCCGCGTGTGCGGGGAACATGATATACAGCATTGCCCTGAATTAGCGCCAGGCGGTTCATCCCCGCGTGTGCGGGGAACATGATTACAGGCTCACTTATGGCATCTTTAACAACGGTTCATCCCCGCGTGTGCGGGGAACATGCATTGAATGTAAACCATTCATGCGGCCTGGGCGGTTCATCCCCGCGTGTGCGGGGAACATTCCTGATCCGAATGCCCCCTGCGGAAACGGAGCGGTTCATCCCCGCGTGTGCGGGGAACATGCAGGCAACAAGCTCTTATAATTCTATGGCAACGGTTCATCCCCGCGTGTGCGGGGAACATCATTGCGAGCTGAATATATATCTCGTTCTTGTCGGTTCATCCCCGCGTGTGCGGGGAACATATCGGGATCGCCATTCTGGCCGAATTTCCAATCGGTTCATCCCCGCGTGTGCGGGGAACATATGTCACGGACGCCGATTTTAAAAAGAAATATCGGTTCATCCCCGCGTGTGCGGGGAACATTCCCAGGGTATCTTTAACATCCTCCATCCTGGCGGTTCATCCCCGCGTGTGCGGGGAACATGCCAGGGTCAATGTATTTAACCGCGGCAATTTCGGTTCATCCCCGCGTGTGCGGGGAACATTCAACAGGGACACCGGATGATGTGAACAACCGCGGTTCATCCCCGCGTGTGCGGGGAACATGTCACGATTAAAGGAATGATTATCAGGACAGCCGGTTCATCCCCGCGTGTGCGGGGAACATAAAGAAACGCTCACAATCAGGGTTACCTATGGCGGTTCATCCCCGCGTGTGCGGGGAACATGACGCCAAGGCCGTGCCGTTTCCGCTGTCTGTCGGTTCATCCCCGCGTGTGCGGGGAACATACAGATACCGGAATCAGTATTTATGATTCTGGCGGTTCATCCCCGCGTGTGCGGGGAACATCAATTGAGCCAGATAGCTGCCGGGAGGAATATCGGTTCATCCCCGCGTGTGCGGGGAACATATAGAGAGCGACCTGTTTGCTGCGGCTGATGCCGGTTCATCCCCGCGTGTGCGGGGAACATATTGTGCAGGATTCTCATATCCGTTTTGATACCGGTTCATCCCCGCGTGTGCGGGGAACATGTCAATTCGGTATCCATATCCGTACTATCAATCGGTTCATCCCCGCGTGTGCGGGGAACATCCAAGGAAGAATGTCTCGATCTGCCGGATAAACGGTTCATCCCCGCGTGTGCGGGGAACATTGTCTGGCGATTAAGGCCCACTGTGACAGTGGCGGTTCATCCCCGCGTGTGCGGGGAACATTCATAGCCTATGGAAACAGATTCTATGCTGCCCGGTTCATCCCCGCGTGTGCGGGGAACATATGGCATATCCAGCAGCTCCGGCCAGGGCCACCGGTTCATCCCCGCGTGTGCGGGGAACATGGTGCTGTATCGTGATGGGTTTGACTACAGGCTGGTTCATCCCCGCGTGTGCGGGGAACATAAAAGTCTGGATGAGCACGGAGCATTTGGTCTCGGTTCATCCCCGCGTGTGCGGGGAACATTCTATCCTGTAGGATTCAAAATCCGAGATGACCGGTTCATCCCCGCGTGTGCGGGGAACATTAGGAGCTGTCGCTTTCGAGTACGAGAGGGGTCGGTTCATCCCCGCGTGTGCGGGGAACATGCTGATCTGGACTGGATATTACAGCCTAACAACGGTTCATCCCCGCGTGTGCGGGGAACATCCGGGGCCGATGCGCCTATACTGGCGGCCGGCCGGTTCATCCCCGCGTGTGCGGGGAACATTTGATTGGTTGGCAGTTAATTTCCGTTTATCTCGGTTCATCCCCGCGTGTGCGGGGAACATAAAACCATATAACATTACTGATTTTTCCCTGCCGGTTCATCCCCGCGTGTGCGGGGAACATTTCCCAGCGCGCATATTCGTTGCCATCAATTTCGGTTCATCCCCGCGTGTGCGGGGAACATTGCTTTACTATCAAGGAAAATGCCGCCTGGGCCGGTTCATCCCCGCGTGTGCGGGGAACATGGACATATTCGGTCGTGTAGGTATCAATGCCGCGGTTCATCCCCGCGTGTGCGGGGAACATGAGGTCGGCGATATGATACATTCCATCCTTAGCGGTTCATCCCCGCGTGTGCGGGGAACATGAATACTGTGAACGTCAAAGGCGAGGTGTTCTGGGTTCATCCCCGCGTGTGCGGGGAACATGTCTGCATTTGCTGCAGCAGCCTTAGCGTTTTCGGTTCATCCCCGCGTGTGCGGGGAACATGTATGTGACTGGCTCGCCAGCCAGTTCCTTTACGGTTCATCCCCGCGTGTGCGGGGAACATTGGTGATTACTACATCAATCATTTTGTATCTCCGGTTCATCCCCGCGTGTGCGGGGAACATCAGAGGCAGAAGACATTTCCGATAACGCTCTGCGGTTCATCCCCGCGTGTGCGGGGAACATCATCCGACTGCTAGGCAGGGTGGCCCCCTCGTCGGTTCATCCCCGCGTGTGCGGGGAACATATCCATTTCCTCTGCGCTGGCGAGCGCAATGACGGTTCATCCCCGCGTGTGCGGGGAACATGTATGCCCGCATAATGCTCACAGGCACGACCGTCGGTTCATCCCCGCGTGTGCGGGGAACATTGTTATCTATCCACCAACGGGCCGAGGAATTTCGGTTCATCCCCGCGTGTGCGGGGAACATCCTCACGTGGGTATGATGGGACGTGGCGAAGGCGGTTCATCCCCGCGTGTGCGGGGAACATACAAGAAAAACGGCAAGCGCCTGGAGTTCGACCGGTTCATCCCCGCGTGTGCGGGGAACATGCAGCCATTTCATTGGCTATATTCTGAAATATCGGTTCATCCCCGCGTGTGCGGGGAACATCAGAGGATCAAGGATCAGGCGACAGACAACTACGGTTCATCCCCGCGTGTGCGGGGAACATTGGTAAACTGTATTGTTGCCGATCCGCCTATACGGTTCATCCCCGCGTGTGCGGGGAACATTTTCAACTTCATTGCTGTATGTCATCAGGGAGCGGTTCATCCCCGCGTGTGCGGGGAACATCTTCTCTGTTGCAATACAATAGCCGCTGACCTCGGTTCATCCCCGCGTGTGCGGGGAACATTTCAGCTCGCAATGATATGTCACCTGCCCGCGCGGTTCATCCCCGCGTGTGCGGGGAACATCCAAGGAAGAATGTCTCGATCTGCCGGATAAGCGGTTCATCCCCGCGTGTGCGGGGAACATAATCGCCGGGGTTAGCGGTTGATAGCGCCACCCGGTTCATCCCCGCGTGTGCGGGGAACATCCTGAGGAGAGACAGTGGCCGAAACGCATGAGCGGTTCATCCCCGCGTGTGCGGGGAACATTGCGTTCCGAGCTCCTCGATGTGCTGCTCACCCGGTTCATCCCCGCGTGTGCGGGGAACATTCACCAAAATCTGATGTGGCCAGAGCTATGTACGGTTCATCCCCGCGTGTGCGGGGAACATTGCCATTTCCTTACCGCTCAATTCGAGCCCGCCGGTTCATCCCCGCGTGTGCGGGGAACATCCGTTGTATGTCACTGTCGTGCCGTTCTCATACGGTTCATCCCCGCGTGTGCGGGGAACATTGTCCGGCATCGGTTGCTATCATCTTTATCGTCGGTTCATCCCCGCGTGTGCGGGGAACATTTTGCTATTCCTGAAACGGCGAACGCGCGGAGCGGTTCATCCCCGCGTGTGCGGGGAACATATCCTTCGTCAAATACCAATGAAGGTCATACACGGTTCATCCCCGCGTGTGCGGGGAACATCACAGGATAGTGAAACAAAAGAAATACTGGAGCGGTTCATCCCCGCGTGTGCGGGGAACATTTCTGCGCACGAAAATCCCCACAGACCGCCGCCGGTTCATCCCCGCGTGTGCGGGGAACATCGAGAGCGGGTTTTTCCGGTTTGCTGCCGACCCGGTTCATCCCCGCGTGTGCGGGGAACATAGATATTTTTTATACAAGCAACGGTTTGAGGTCGGTTCATCCCCGCGTGTGCGGGGAACATAAAATCTTCATTCTCAATGTCCCTGAGAATTTCGGTTCATCCCCGCGTGTGCGGGGAACATGTCCATGAATGTGGTTAATATTTTTTCATCCGCGGTTCATCCCCGCGTGTGCGGGGAACATTGATAAGTTTTATATCCCGGCCGTAATTTTCTCGGTTCATCCCCGCGTGTGCGGGGAACATACTGGTTTTACAGGGATGTTACTGATTGTCGGCGGTTCATCCCCGCGTGTGCGGGGAACATCTATCAGGGGTACCATTCAATAAAATAAGGTACGGTTCATCCCCGCGTGTGCGGGGAACATGAGCCTGACCATCGTGGTCACTGTTATGTTTACGGTTCATCCCCGCGTGTGCGGGGAACATGATTACATCTTCTTCGGAAAGCCTGACATTTACGGTTCATCCCCGCGTGTGCGGGGAACATGGAAGATGACCTGCGCTCCTTTCGAGGCGCGGCGGTTCATCCCCGCGTGTGCGGGGAACATCAGAGCGCAGGCCAGAGAGGCCGCTGATCCGGCGGTTCATCCCCGCGTGTGCGGGGAACATCCGTTGTATGTCACTGTCGTGCCGTTCTCATACGGTTCATCCCCGCGTGTGCGGGGAACATTTCCGAAACAGGCCCTGTGTTTTGATGACGGGCGGTTCATCCCCGCGTGTGCGGGGAACATTCGAAGTGGAAACCCAGAGAGAACGCGATAGGCGGTTCATCCCCGCGTGTGCGGGGAACATTCGCATAGCATGGTCCAGAATTTTATACCGCCCGGTTCATCCCCGCGTGTGCGGGGAACATGGGCATGCCCGATGTGAAGTTCACCGAAAATGGGGTTCATCCCCGCGTGTGCGGGGAACATCATCCGATGATGCCGTTATCTCGCGGCCTATTCGGTTCATCCCCGCGTGTGCGGGGAACATCTCAACTCCATAAAACGCCTGGAAGCTGGGATCGGTTCATCCCCGCGTGTGCGGGGAACATAGCATGATGTACCAGGTGGAATCAGGCCCTATCGGTTCATCCCCGCGTGTGCGGGGAACATGGTTATCCAGCTCGTCCTAGCCGATGCGTGACCGGTTCATCCCCGCGTGTGCGGGGAACATCCATCTTTCAGCCATTGGTTTTCCTCCTGTTTCGGTTCATCCCCGCGTGTGCGGGGAACATTGAAGAATCAGATAATGAGAATCATGAATAACCGGTTCATCCCCGCGTGTGCGGGGAACATGCCCTCGATGCGGAGTAAGAAGCGGTAAAATGCGGTTCATCCCCGCGTGTGCGGGGAACATTCTTATCTGTTGCGGCGTGCGTGTTGTTGAACCGGTTCATCCCCGCGTGTGCGGGGAACATTCATCCAGCAGAGTTCCCGCTACCGATAATGCCGGTTCATCCCCGCGTGTGCGGGGAACATTCCTATGCTGCGGCCCCCTCCCCATGTGTTACCGGTTCATCCCCGCGTGTGCGGGGAACATAGGGTCTGCAGCCAGAATGAGCCTGATAACGTCGGTTCATCCCCGCGTGTGCGGGGAACATCGCCCTGCCAGGGAGGATGCGGTATGATCACTCGGTTCATCCCCGCGTGTGCGGGGAACATTCAGCTCGATTCAGCAGCGAAAATTGGGGGTTCGGTTCATCCCCGCGTGTGCGGGGAACATGAGATGTAACCGACGAAGCAGTCCTTCATTTCCGGTTCATCCCCGCGTGTGCGGGGAACATGACTGCGTGACCTCGTTTTCGCCGTCAAGTTTCGGTTCATCCCCGCGTGTGCGGGGAACATTATTACGTAAAACCGGCGACGGCGTCAGTGTTCGGTTCATCCCCGCGTGTGCGGGGAACATTTGAAAAGGAATACACATATCTCCTTCACAAACGGTTCATCCCCGCGTGTGCGGGGAACATGAAAACAGATTGCAGAAAAATGTGAAGTCTCTCGGTTCATCCCCGCGTGTGCGGGGAACATATCTATATGATTGCCTGTAGCATTTACAACGCCGGTTCATCCCCGCGTGTGCGGGGAACATTCACTTCTATAAAAGAACACATCTCATATTTACGGTTCATCCCCGCGTGTGCGGGGAACATTTTATAAGATTTATGGGCATATCTTTTGTTGCTGGTTCATCCCCGCGTGTGCGGGGAACATAAATAAAGGATGAAAATCATGAGAGACAAAAACGGTTCATCCCCGCGTGTGCGGGGAACATTCTAAGCTCTAATTCAAAATATCCACCGATCCCGGTTCATCCCCGCGTGTGCGGGGAACATTTACTATCCTTAACCTTTGTCAATATACTCAGCGGTTCATCCCCGCGTGTGCGGGGAACATATATTATTATTATACATAATCGGTTATGTTGGCGGTTCATCCCCGCGTGTGCGGGGAACATACTTCTTGTATCACGTAGAATTCACTATATATTTTCAAAGATCAATTTTCTACCGATAATTTTTCTAAAATCCACCTGTATAATTTTTCTAATTTCCCGGCATAGTATTTGTGTTTGCCTTCAAATCAGCAAAACCCGTTTTTTGGTAACCGATAAAGCCACCAATGTGTTTCACGATTCGGATTCTCGATCTCATCAGGATAAATGTCGCATAGAGAATTGTCTTCAATAGTGCTTTTTTTAAAAATCTCATCCGCCGATTTGAGTCTTTCCCGGTATGGCGCAATCTGCTCCGGCGACGCATGCTCTAATGCAAGAAAAAGCATGCTCCTTCGCCAAATATCAAAATAATATTCTTCAGATACTTCCCGGTATTCGCCTCTGATCCATTCAACCCTCTTTTCCCAATCTTTCACAAAACTTTCCAGGCCGCTTTCTACAGTATCATCACTATATCCCTTAAGAATGAGATACTCGGTTAAGGCATTACATTCTCCGTGATCCATGAGATATCGATTGGGTCTCATTTTATCTTCGTAATCGGGCATAACTGCTCACCTCGGCATACATGATACTGTTTGTTATATCGCCTCATTTTCTTCTCGCCGTATCCCGCATTCATATATTCTCGGAACATGTTTCCGGCAGGAACGAAACCAGCTTTATTCCATCCATCGCCACAGGAATTCTTCGGTTCGCCCCTAGTGTCATGAAATCGAAACCGGCCTCGGCGTTTGTGCTCCAGACCATCACGGCATTACCGTCTTCAAGTCCCTTTTCAACCGTTTCCCATATCATCTCCCGGACCCTGCGCGAGACATTTCCGACATAAACTCCCGCCCTGACCTCAAGCAGCCACACAGCGATCCTGCCCCTCAACCTGGGAGGCGCGTTTTCAACCACGATGACCAGCATTGCCTATACCCTCCTTGTTGGGAATTGCAGGTTCGATGTTTTCAGGCGCAGGCTCAGGCATCTTCAGACCGCCTGCTGCAAGAATCTCTTCAATAGCCGGGATGATCCGCTTGAGCAGCTTCGACTGACGGAACATATCGCGGCAGGCTATTCTTACATCCCGTTCGGGATTAGCAGGCTTCTGCGCGGCTATCCTGAACGCCGCAGGAACCACCGTCTCGAACTTGAAGATATCCGCAATGTCGTAGACAAACGATTGCGGCTTTCCGGTATGGATGAAACCTACGGCAGGAGCATAGCCCGCAGCCAGGATCGCGGCCTCGCATATTCCATAAAGGCAGGCCGTCGCAGAACTCAGGCAGCGGTTTGGTATGTCGCCGCTTTCCCACTCGGTATAGTCATAATTCCTGTTTTTCCATTCAACCCTGTACTGGCGCGCAAGTAGTTCATACATTTTGCGAACACGGACACCCTCAATGCCGCGAAGCTGCTCAATGCTGCGCCTTTCCGGTGGAGCCTCCCTGAAACGCATTGCATACATCTTGCGGACGACCTTTAGCCTTGCATCATCATCGAGAGCCAGTTTCGCCTGATAAAGAAGTCTGTCGGCGCGTGCGCCTCCCGGTTGGCCCGAAGCATAAAGGCGCACCCCGCCGTCACCCACCCACACGAGCAGGCACCCGACACGTGATGCAAGGGTGACCGCCGCATGAGAAACGCGTGTACCCGGTTCCAGCATCAGACATGCCACGCCACCAACCGGGATATGCGTACGCACGCCGGTTTTATCGACAACAACGAATGCACCGTCGAGGACATCAAGATTTCCCTTTTCAATGAACAGGATTGAGACCCTGTCCTTCATAAGGGTCGGCTTCAACGGCGGAAGTATTGGTTCGGCCATCAGGCTTTTCCTTTCAGTCGTTTCAGCTTTTCCGGCTCGGCGAGATAGTTCTCTTTTGATACGACTTTCGAACCGGTCTCGGCTTCAAGCTTTTCGCGTGCTTCTCCGGCAATGCGCCCTCCTTTGCGGGCGGCAACCTTGTTCTCAGGCAATCCTTGTGCGTTATGTTTTCTGGTGATTTCGGTTGTGGCCGCCTCGCTGAGCATGGAGAATATAAGCTCCAGGTCGTTCATGTGATCGCGCAGATTTTCGCGTTTGTGGCCCTTTTGTTTCTTATATTCGGAAGGCGTCAGGCCGAATGCGGCCTTCGAGATTTCAGCAGTAAGGATCGCGTATTCAGGCTCACCCTTGACGCCCCTGTCTTTCCATTCGTCAGTCAGTTCGGCGCGGATTGCTATGCCACGCATGCGCTTTTCGATCCAGTCATCCGAATAGCCTTTCGCCTTGTAAAGCTCACGCGTTCTCTTTGTGGCAAGCTCGGGATCTTCGATTTCCTGAACACGCTCATAGCCGACTTTAGCGAGCCAGCGCTTGAACGGCTCCGCCTTCGGTGACGGGATGGATTGGATAATGCGGAATATGCCTTCTGTGTTGGCGCAATTCATTTTCTGGATACCGCCTTGAGTTTCAATTGAAAGGGGGGTGACAATTTGTCCCCACCCTTTGGATAATTCGGCATCGCGGCTTCGCATTTTCTTTATATAATCCGATGCATTCACAGTATCCGTCAGAGCCTCGACAACATCGACGACCACAAACCACCATTCATCATTAACAAGCGTTCGCCTGATTTCCTTACTCTGAAACACCACCAGCTTTGTTTCCATCAACTTACCTCATACTCGCCGAACCATCATCAACCCGCAGCCAAAAGCTTTGGCTGGGCCGATGCCTTCAAACAGACACTTCTTAACAAAAATATCCGGCTCAATAACCGTCAGAATGCCGTTAAAATCCAGTGAACTGAAGGTTATGGTTTTGTTTTCTTTTCCCTTAAAAAGCCTGTGCTGACGATATCCATCAGCTCTGACCTCATTCTCCAAAATTCTAAATCCATGCGAGACTGCACGTTCTTCCAGCCAGTGGAAACCCGTCTGCTGAATAATGTCAGGAATGTTGAAACTCATTCCCTCTTTCTTTAATTTTAATTTTTTCTCCATCACAACGTCATGCCGCTGTTGCCTCCCGTTTTCATCATGTCGGGATCGGATCGGATTTGCGCATAAGGTAAAACCGAGACGCTGACCTGATTTAAGTTGAGGATTGTATTCTTTTGACAGGATTTCCCACATCCCGACTGTATCTGCCGGTTCGCGTTTTGAAACCGTGTAGAAGGTTGGCCAGCCATTAATCTCCTCATGACGATAGATGAAATCACGCGGCCGACCTGGATTGTCGGCAAACAGATTCCAGATAAGCTGATGAGTTTGATAGCCATTCTTTCTGGTAAGATCGGTTATATTGCTGGGGGAAAGGCCCCGCCGCAGGCTGATCTTGCTTATGTACATAGTTATTCCCCCTTACGCATTACACCGCAGTTTTCTCGTCGCTCGCTAAACTGCCAACGCTTGCGGGAACGTGGTTCATCCCGACGGGTTATTACTTGTTGACGATCAAGCCCGCTTGTCGAGTCATCCTCCCAATAAATCATTGCATCACCCTTCTGGATAATTCCCGATAATTCTTCGACTGGTTGCACAGATTCCAATGCATCACGCAATGTGGCTGCGG
The DNA here is from genome assembly GCA_036567785.1 of Desulfomonilia bacterium. Classification (NCBI taxonomy): domain Bacteria; kingdom Pseudomonadati; phylum Thermodesulfobacteriota; class Desulfomonilia; species Desulfomonilia bacterium. The sequence continues at coordinate 133,085 of DATCTV010000028.1, forward strand.
TGACAACCTGCGGTTGTAATGGCAGAGAGATCGGACATGACTTTCGCCCAAGATAGAGAGTAAAGACTGGTTTAGCCAAGGCAGCCGCCAGTTGCTGGACAGTGTATGGCGAACCGTCTGCCATGGTGATTGCCACTGTATAGGCGGCATCGCAACGGTAATCACGGCTGGAGAGAATAGTACTGAGGTCATCCGCTGACAGCTCTGAGCGTCGGGTGTAGTGAACAACTCCCTTCCTGGCAGGTGGAACCTGTGTCGTATGATAGTCACGAAGGAGCACTCCCATTGAATCAACACGGACAGCGAAAGAGCAAGATTCAGCCAAGGACTTCTGTCGTTCTTCCTCGTCACGACGGATACCAAGTGCAGCAGCTAAAAAACCGATAATAGCCGACTTTGAAGGGTACGCGAAGCTGGGACGATATTCTCCTACGGCAATATCACCCCAGGCAGCCAGTGGCCCATAAAGGCGAAACAATAGATAGTCGCGCATGGCCTACTCCGTTACAAACTTAATAATATTGTCCAGACTTCCTTCGCCGGTTTCGGCATTCATTGTCATTGTAGCTTCGGCACATTTGCCATAGACCTTTTCCATGTTCGTACGTTTGGTTTCTATCTCGGTGATTGCTTTTCCAAGAACATCCTCGCCACGCACCGGCTTAAGGAAGGCAACAGAAAGGGAACGAGGCTGCTGTTCACCCTTTTCTGCCAGAATGTAGGAAGAATAGGCGCGGGATGCAAAGCTGTTCTGCTTACCGTTTGGCGCTATTTTTGCTGCGGACTCAACCAGTGCGGCAAGAGACTTCTTTGCAAGCTCCTTATCACCCAGGTTTTCTTCCAACAGGTCACGGTTAATGCAAAGGTATATATAAAAAACCCCGGCACCAAACTCAGTTTCGCCGATGTGGGCTGCACCCAGATCATCCTCTCCACTGTTCAAGTCATCCACAGCTGTAAAGTAATCATCTTCGACCGCCACTTCATGCACGGTCACTGCATGAGCAACTTGCACGGCCGCTTCTGTATTAAAGGCGGGAGAGCTGGCCAGCATCCTGCCGAACATGGCGATATCAACGGCGGAATGGTTTTTCTGTAACAATTTGAGATCGTCAGCAGAAGGCGCCGTTTTGTTTGCCGCCAGTTTCTCAACAAGGGCCATAATGTTTACTTTCTCTTCCGGAGTGAAATGCGCAAGCTGCTCAATCTCCAGTTCTTCCAGGGGTTTTGCCGCATTGGCTTTCTTCGCTTTGCCGAAAACCTCGGCAATCTCTTTAGCCCATGTTTTTGCGTTTCCTTCGGCTACTCCTTTTGACTTCAGGGCATTATATATCTCGACTCCCATCTCCTTGGTACGGATGCCGATATGGCCTTTCAACGCTTCGGAGAACAGGTCTGAAGTCCGCCAGGCCCTCTTTAGACTCTGCGAGGAAATCCTCAGCCTGGTTTTCCCGCCCATGATTGCGGTCTTGGGACGGCCAAGGTCATCACGGTTAAGGTTCGATGGCGGGTATGACGTTAACAAATGTAATTGGATAAAAGTACTCATATTCATTTCTCCTTTTTTATATATGTAAATTATTTTTCTGATGGCGATTTTGAATAATATTCAAAAGCCCATTCCTTGCGAATATCGGTATATCTGTCGTTCCATAGGTAGACGCTTCTAGCCAGACTCTGTAAATTAACAGAACCATTCAACAGGGCCACAATGCGCCCCATGGCGGTAAACAACTCGTCCGGCTCCTTTGCCTTGAGCAGTCTTCGGAAACGCAGGCCTTTCACATATACAGAACCATCAGGCTTAACTGTTGCCATCTGCTCTGCCAGTGTATCACCTGCAATGTTGGTTTTCACTCGTGCGGCAAGGCCTGCCACTAGAGCAAGGGCATCGGCATTCACTGCGCCTAATTTCCCAAGAGCAAGTCGTAATCTGTGATAAGCAGGAGTAAACGCCACTTCGGTCAAAGTGGCGCAGCGCCGCAATTCGGCCCGGTCTCCCCTGTTGTCGTTCAATGCCTGCCACCAAACAGCAAGTGCTTGCGTTTCGGGTGAATCTTTGTCGAATTTAAGATAGGTTGTACTCATCTTGCCTCCTTTCAGTTATATAATCAAAGCAGTGAATCTGCTTGTTTTTATGCTGTTTTAGACTTTGTTTTTTTTGTTTTTAACCGATTGATTCTAAGGTATTCCAAGCAATTCCATAATCTTCTCACTACGGTTGAATTTGCCCAAATCATTACGGGCAATTACTACACGCTTGGGGTCGGCATCTTCGATCGGGCCGTTCCAAGCATAGGTGTCAAAGAGTTTCAACGATTGATGACAGAGGACAAAAAGCCATTGATTGCAGACTTCATGTGTGTCATTACCTGCCTCTAATGCAGTATTCAAAGTATTCAGGGCGGAATAAAAATCAGTTTCTGTCTGTTGCCAAAAACTTTTATCAATAAAAGATGTATCGCCTTTTGCATCGCTCGGGCGTTTAAACCAGGCTTTTTTCAGGGCGCTCCTGGTATTATGTGCGATTTCAGAAGCAGCTTTTATCATGCCCCCGATCTTCTCTTGATAATCAATAAGGATAGAATCTTTAACATAGAGCAATGGCATGGTTGATTCGTACCAGCAACGTGCCTTCATGTTATCCATGTCATAACCAAAAGCCCAAAGGCGGAACTGCCATCCACTTTTCCAGCGCTTGTAAAATTCAAGGACAACTCGGGCCGGCATTCTGTTTTCACTAATATCCTGTTGCACAAGTCCAAGCCAGTGACGGTAGTTGAGGCCACCTGGTTGGGCATGAACCGGCAACAATTCACCCTCTTTATTTTTTGTATATGGCGAGAGAGGATGCAACCATGAGCCATTAAAATTCATGCCATAGTTCTTATCCTGATATTCCTTAATAATTTTCTCTGAAGTATTCCCGCATATATCACAGACACCATTTACCAAATTGTCCAGATTTAGACGAATGCGGCGGGGCATTCCCCAATACATAACAGATGGATTATAAACTTCTGGGGTTGCATCCGAACCGATGTTTTTTTCACTGGTACGAGTTCTTCCCAACCATGGGAACCTTGTTGAATCCTCTGATAAAGTAGGATCTCCACAAATATTGTTGAAAATATTTTTTTCAAGAACATTCAGCCAAATTAGCTGCCATAGGGTACTATGATTATCATCACCTGCTATAATAGTTGATAGTGGGCCGCCCCCACGGAGAGATGTTCTAAAACCAGCACCTCCGGCAGGAGCATTGGTTTGCATCGTGAATAATGCAGTTGAGCAGCAAGAAGGACACATCCCACCAATTGTATTTCTTTTGATAAAATGATCCTTGTTGTGTTTCTTTGTTGATTCCCCAGGCATATCGATCAACAATCCATCAATATCTCCTTGGGCAACATCTAATCTTTCAAAATCCTGCATAAACCTTGGCCCATCCCCGCCAAGTTCAAAGGCATGTCTAACCGTTGCAAACTTATCTTTCAGTTCATCCGGCGTGGGCGGTTCAATAAGTCGTTTACGCCACTCGGTGCCATTTAGTGGAGCAGCGACTGTCTGAACCAGCCCGATTAAAAATTGAATAAGTGCTCCGTTGAAATCCGGGCGCGGAGCGTCAAGAGACACAACAGGATTGTTCGCGAACTTATCTGTCACCTCCCACGGGGCAATCATGGTTTTTGTCCCATCCCGGCGGATTACCGGTATCCATTGTTCATCAATCAGATTGAATTGCATTTATTCCTCCTTCTTTTTGACCGTAACTCCAGTCTGTGGATCATATTCCAAGATAATAGTTTCCTGTTTTTTGTTCATCGCCAATCCTCGCCAGCGCCCATCATCCCCCTGTTGAAGAGGAACAAGTACCGTCCATTTACCTTTATCCGGCAACTGCTCTTTCAATTTGGCAATGGAGTCACCCAGAGCGCCATCATGACTGACTTCGGCATCCACCAGGGCGTTCCTGATGTTCACCTGACTCATGTCCCATGAGAATCTTTCATGTGAATACCAGGGAGCAAGCGTCACGCCGTCCCACCGAGCCAAGCGTACTGTAGTCTCCATTCCACCCAACCGGGTCGGAGTTTTCATGTCTTCACGCCACTGCGTTATCGTGGCTTCATATCCCTCATCCAGTTTAAGCATATTGATATGGGCAAGGGATTTATCCGCCTGCCATTTGGAGTCTGCCTGCTGATCACGTTGCCGTAGAGGTTCGGGGATTATGTCCGCACTCTCTGAAAATGCAGCTTCAATGAGTTCGCGCGCATCATCAGGCATTTTCAGCACCCCTTTATCTGACAGCAGTTTTGCTGTAAGCCAAAGACAACCATGACTTGGGTAGACAAAAGCAGCTTTTGGGAAGGCGGCCTTGTACCAGCTATCTGCAACATCATATTCTGGAAGCGGGCCATGAATAATCAGGCAGGGCGGCTCACGTCTATCAGGTCCTTCTACCAGAGGATTCCCTTGCTCGTCGCGAGGGTGACGATGGAGACGCCCAGCCCTCTGTATCAGCAAATCCATGGGGGCCAAATCGGTAATCAAGAGGTCGAAATCCAGATCAAGCGATTGCTCAACAACCTGTGTGGCGATCAGAACCCTTCCGCTTCTTTCTCTTGCAGTGCTTTCTCTGCCGAAGACGGAGATAGCAGCGCTTTCAATATCAAGACGATCTCCCATGGCAAAACGGGCGTGAAAAAGCATTAATTTTTCTTCCGCAAGACTGCCCTTTAAAAGTGCAAAGCCATTCAATGCATCATGAACGGTGTTTCTGATCCAGCAGACACACCTGCCCTTGTTTGCCGCCTCCACAATCTGTTGCATCACCTTAGATTCATCATCAACGAGGCTTATCGCCACACTACAGCAACGCCCAGGAGTTGCTTCAATTGGTATTTCCTTTATACCTCCCTCTTCTGAATAGGCGGTTGCCTGAGGATATGCGTTGTTTTCCAACTCCAGGTTCTTTTGATCGTCACAACCACGGGCAAAAGCAGCAATGAAATCACGCCGGATATGTGTCGGCAAGGTTGCAGAAAGCAGGATTGCGCTGCCTCCAAGTGCGGCATGGAACGCCAGCAGATTCTGCAGCAGCTTGTTCATGTAAGGATCGTAGGCATGGACCTCATCTACTATGAGGATATGACTTGCAAGACCGAAAAGTCTCAATGACTGAAAGCGTGCTGGAAGTATTGCCAATAAAGCTTGATCTAGTGTTCCGACTCCCACGTCCGCCAAGAGAGACTTTTTACGATTGTCTGCCAGCCATGAAGAGCATTGGGCTGTGGCTGATTCTCCATCTAGTGAATTAGTGTCATGTCCGGCAACAGAAACCATGAAGGTCTCCGATAGATGTCGTGAGCCGTGCGCCAATACAAGTGATGGTGATGTGCCCTGGGCAAACAGCCTCTGATATATATTGATCATTCTATCATACATGGCATTTGAAGTCGCCATGGTTGGTAGTGCAACAAAAAGGCCTTTTCCGCATCCGGCAGCCATCAATCGCCCTGCTAGAAGGAGCGCCGCCTCTGTTTTTCCAGAACCGGTTATATCTTCAAGAATGAAAAGCTGTGGCGACGAACTTTCAATCGGGCATTGCTCAATAAATCTTTGCAATGGTGTTGGGAATGAAATGTTGGGGAACAGATCGGAAAAACCGGGCAGTTCGGATAATGGAATCCAAGTGTTGATTCCCGCATCACGAATTGCCTTTTCGGCTTGCGGAATGGAGTGGATTTTCCAGTAATCATCAAATGGCATCTCTTCTTCACAGAATGGGAACCAAGTGCTGTTAGATCCAATCCAATCGCAGAGCACAGCAAAACCAGCCATCAGCCATGATGCCTTCTTCATCCGTTCTTCGAGTTCCTCCGGTGTGGGAAGATCATTTTCTGTAGAAGAACAACCCATCAGTAAATCGACTTCACGGACAAACTGTTCAGCTGCTGCCAAATCTTGTTCATTAAAATATTTTAAATAGTTTAGGGGCATCCCGTTTTGCCCCTTCATCTGTGGTGGAACACCATGATGACCAGTGTATGCCCTTACCATCGCCATAGTGACATCTTGCCAATCGTAGTATGATTCATTTAATGGAAAGGCGAGATTTTCATTCTCATAAGCAGCTTTGAGGAAGAGATTACCGAGGCTGTCATGTCTTTCGATATAACTCTTTGCGCTTGTGATTGCCTGCAGTTTTTTCAACAAATCCGGACGAAGATTCTGAAAGCTCTCAGAGAACTTCCCGATATCATGAAAAGCAAGGAACATAACAATCCAACGGATACATGTTTCCTCATCAAGACCAGTAATAACGGTAAATTTATGCCGTAATGTCGCATCTTTTGACAAAAGCACATGACCCACCGCTGCAACGTCAAGGCAGTGATAGGGTAGGAGGTGGTATTTCCCTGAGATCTTATCTGCCTTACCCCAGTATTTGAAATATAAAGGTGTATTCATCATCTTTTTCCTCTTATCATCTCAATCCACACCATCGCCAGAAGACGGGCGTCGGAAAGAGCGCGGTGTAGTTTTAAACCCTCTGGAACACCTCCAAGAAGGTGCTTCGCCAGGGTTTCGAGTTTATAGTTTGCAAGACCCGGAAAAACTTTTTTACTAAGCTCAAGGCTGCATATTGTTTTGTTGCCTATATTCAGCCCAAGCCTTGAAAGTTCATGCCTTATGAAAGACATGTCGAAAGATGCGTTGTGCGCAACAAGCGTCGAATCGCCGATAAAATTAATAAAGGCTGGCCATATCTTTTCCGGCCCGGGCATTCCTGCAAGCATATCCGTGGTTATGCCGTTTACTTTCGTTATATTTGCTGGAATTCTTTTCCCGGCATCAATCAGGCTTCCGAACTCCCTCTTGATTTCCATAACGGACAATCCGACAGCGCCAACCTCAATTACCCTTGCCCCTCTTCCCGGGTATAAACCGGTTGTCTCAATATCGATTAAAACAAAATCATACAGCATACATTCCGATTGCATATGAAGCTATTTGGTCTCCCTTTAAAACATAATATTGAATTGTCACTCTGCTGCATTTTCATGTAATTTCAATAATTTGACAATCAGAATTTTGACAGCATTTGAATTGTAATAGAAAACCTTGCACAAAAATATCCCTACTCGACAACCCTGTGACGCAAAAAATGTGATGACTATACTTTTCCAATATTCAGATTGCGATGCTTGCTTGCCCAACAGCCTTTGTTGTAAAGGTAACCCATGATGCCCGATCTCGAACCCCTAATCGAGCAGTACCGCATGTACCTTCTGAACCAGAAGGGGCTGTCGCGCGAGACCTACCGGGCATACATCAACGACCTCAAGGACATGGCGGAATTCTTCACGGAAAAAGGCAGCCTCGACCGCATGGTGGTACGCTCATACATGATGCATCTGCACTCGCATTTCAGAGTAAACTCCATCAACCGCAAATTAAGCGCGGTCAAAGGCTTTTTCGATTTCGCCATGAAGCTGACCGATGATATCAAACAGAACCCCTTTTCACATGTGCGTTCGCTCAAGCGCAAGGAGGAGCTGCCATCATTCTTGAGCCCGGAAGAGGCGGCCGACCTGATAGATAAGCCGGATGACCTGAGGGACCATGCGATACTCGAGCTTCTCTACTCCACCGGTGTGCGTGTGGGCGAGGTCGAGTCCATGAACTGCTCCGATATCGACCGGCACTCGGGATTTATCAAGGTGACTGGAAAGGGTTCGAAACAAAGGACGATCCCTGTCGGCAAAAAGGCGATCGACGCCATCGACGCCTACCTGAGGACGCGCGGCATAGCGGACGCCATATATTCGAACGAGCCCCTCTTCCTCAACAAGCGCGGCGGCAGGCTGGGCTCCAGAAGCATCCGAAGGGTTGTATATAACCGGTCCCTGGAGGCGGCAGTACCAAGGCATATAAGCCCGCACTCACTCAGACACAGTTTCGCATCGCACATGCTCGACGCAGGCGCCGATCTCAGGTCGATACAGGAGATGCTGGGCCATGCATCGCTATCAACCACGCAGCGCTATACTCACCTTGAGCTTGACAAGCTGATGGCGGTGTACGACAAGTCGCATCCAAGGGCCAAGGGTTAAGAAGGCGCTTTAAAAAAGCCGCTGCTTGAGAATATAAGGGAATGCCTTCTTGAAAATCACGGCCGCTGCCACTAATCTTCAACAGGAAGGGGAGGTTTTATGGAAACCATGCATGCAACCACAATTTTATGTGTAAGGAAAAACGGCCATGTCGTCATAGCGGGCGACGGGCAGGTCACGATGGGCAATTCCGTGGTGAAGGCCACGGCGAAAAAGGTCCGCAAGCTCTATGAAGGCCAGGTGCTGGCAGGCTTCGCAGGCTCAACGTCCGATGCGTTCACTCTTTTTGAGCGTTTCGAGGCAAAGCTCAAGGAATACCGGGGAAACCTCGCAAGGGCCGCGGTCGAACTCGGCAAGGACTGGCGAACCGACCGCATTCTTAGGCGGCTTGAAGCCCTCATGATTGTGGCGGATAAGGAAAAGACCCTTATGCTCTCAGGCTCCGGCGATGTCATAGAACCCGACGACGAGGTCTGCGGAATCGGCTCGGGCGGTGCTTACGCCTATGCGGCGGCGCTCGCACTTTTGCGCAACACGAATCTCGATGCGGCCGAGATAGCGAAGAAGTCTATGGCCATAGCATCGGACATATGCATATATACGAATACAAATATCACAACCGAGGAACTTTAAATGAAGGAATTAACCCCGAGACAGATAGTTGCAGAACTCGACAAATACATAATCGGCCAGGACAAGGCTAAAAAGGCCGTTGCAATTGCACTCAGAAACAGGCTCCGCCGCCAGAAGGTGACCGGAGACATGAAGGATGACATATATCCCAAGAACATAATCCTCATCGGCCCCACAGGTGTAGGAAAGACCGAGATCGCAAGAAGGCTCTCCAAGCTCTCGAACGCGCCCTTCATAAAGGTCGAGGCCTCTAAATACACCGAGGTGGGCTATGTCGGCCGCGACGTGGAATCCATGATACGCGACCTCGTGCGCATGGGGGTGCAGATGGTGCAGAAGGAAGAGAGCGAAAACGTAAAGGTAAAGGCCGCCGAAAATGCCAAGGAAAGGCTGCTTGACGCGCTCCTTCCTCTCGGCAAAGAAGCGCAGGAAACGCATGCGGATACCAGAGAGAAATTCAGGACAATGCTCGATGAAGGAAAGCTCGACGACAGGCCGGTCGAGATAGAAACGAACGAGACTCAGACACCCCATGTCGAGATATTTTCGGGCCAGGGCATGGAAGAGATGGGCTTCGACTTCCAGGGTATGCTCTCCAACATCATGCCCAAACGCTCAAAAAGAAGAAAGATGAAGGTCAAAGAAGCCCTCGAACTCATGACCAACGAGGAGATAGCCCGCCTTATTGATATGGACAAGGTCTCGTCCATCGCGAGGGAGCGTGTCGAGAACTCCGGCATAGTCTTCATCGACGAGCTTGACAAGGTCGCGGGGCGCGAATCCGGCAAAGGCGGCCCGGATGTATCGCGCGAGGGTGTGCAGCGCGACCTGCTGCCGATAGTGGAGGGCACCACGGTCAATACGCGCTTCGGTCCGGTAAAGACCGACCACATACTCTTTGTCGGCTCGGGCGCTTTCCATGTCAGCAAGCCATCCGACCTCATACCCGAGCTTCAGGGCAGATTCCCCATAAGGGAAGAGCTTCAGCCGCTAACTGTAAAGGATTTTGTAAGAATACTCACCGAGCCCAAGAATGCACTCACCAAGCAATACAAGACCCTGCTTGCAACCGACGGGGTTGACCTGACATTCACCGACGATTCGGTCGAAGAGATCGCCCGTATAGCAGAATACATAAACGAGCACACCGAAAACATCGGGGCAAGAAGATTGCACACGGTCATTGAAAAGCTGCTCGAAGACATATCGTTCAAGGCGCCCGACGAAGGTGGAAAAATCACAATCGACGCCAAATACGTAAAAGAAAAGCTGGAGGCCATCATGCAGAAGGAAGACCTCAGCAGGTACATCCTCTAGGGCCGGCCCGGATATGGATAAGGGAAAATTCGCAAACGAGCTCAAACCGGGAGACAAGTTCTGGGGTGTTTTCATCATCGCAGAAAAAAAGATCGGCACGGCCAAAAACGGCGCGTCATTCGCAAGGCTCACCCTTGCGGATAAAACTGGCGAACTCAACAGCTTTATCTGGGACAGGCCTGTCGAAAAGACCGACGGTATTGAAACAGGGGATGCGGTGGGTGTGGCCGGTCTTGCCGAAGTCATCGACAAGGGCAGGCTCAGGGTAAAGATCGAAAAGATAAAGAGGCTCGATGACAGCGAAATCGACCTGACGCTCCTTGTTCCAGCAAGTTTAAGGGATGCCTCAGATATGATGGCTGAACTCGAAAGCCTTGTCGCAACCATAGAAGACGGGCATATAAAGATGCTCATTTCGAGGATACTGGAACGGACCGACTTCAGGGCGGCCTTCATGAAATCGCCCGCTGCCAAGGGCGTGCACCACAATTTCATCGGCGGGTTGCTCGAACATACGCTGAGCGTCATGAACGCATGCGCCGCTCTGTACCCAGCGTTGGCCCGCTACGGGCTCAACAGGGACATCATACTTGCGGGCGCTCTGCTCCACGATATCGGCAAGATCATCGAATACAGTTCTGGTAAGATGATCGATGTGACTGCCGAAGGCAGGCTGATAGGACACATCTACATCTCGGCCAGGATCACGGACGAAGAGATCGAGGCGATCGAGGGATTTCCCAGGGAACTCAGGCTGCAGCTTATTCACCTTATCCTCAGCCACCATGGCCAGCTCGAATTCGGCTCGCCCAAGGTGCCGATGACGAAAGAAGCCATATTCCTACACATGATAGACGACCTGGACGCCAAGCTCGCGGGCCTCAACTCGATAATCGAGGCCACACCCGACAGCGACGCCTTCAGCAGCTTTTCGAACATATACGGCAGGTATATCTATACTAGGTCCTACACGCCGCCTTCTGAAGAGGAATAATAATCCGCTGAAACCATTTTTCCTATTGTGTTGATCTGTCTTGCTTCAAGATAGTTGACTTGACGAATGACCTTATTTGTATAATGAACCCCGTTTTTCGGACCACTGAATAAGGTGGATTTTAGGAGAGGAGTTATTGAAGATTCTTGGTTGAGGTGACCGGGAATCCTGATAGCGGGATAGAGATGAACAAGAGAAAAACACACAGTAATGAATTCAAGTCCAGGTTGTGCTTGAGGCCGTCCGTGGCGACAAGACGATAAACGAGATAGCATCTGTTTATAAGATTCATCCGAATAATGGAAGAAGCAGTTCATGGAAAGAATACCTGATATGTTTATAAACACGGCATTTATGAAGTTTAACAATATGGCAGCTTAAACTTAATCGTACAAATATCCCTTTGAAAAGGAGAGATGTCAGATCAAGTCGGAGCTACTAAAAGATAATGAGTTTAACCTTAGACAGACTGAATTCATATGAATTGGGTCCGTATGCGGACTGAATTAATGCAATTGAGTAACCTATAAAAATTTCAAATCGCCGATTCCGGCATGAGACCTTCTTTTGAAAAGCTGAAGAAGTCTTCGCCTGCAATGATGATGTGGTCCTGAACTTTTATGTCTATACGGTGAAGTGCGTCAGAAAGCTGGCGGGTGAGTTCGATATCGCTTTGCGAGGGATTGAGCGTTCCCGAGGGGTGGTTGTGAGCAAGTATTACCGAGCAGGCCTTGTGACGGATGGCCTCTTCCACGACCTTGCGCGGCAGGATCTGCGCCTCCTTTACCGTGCCCGAGCTTACGAGCGCGGCATAGTTCACCTTGAGCTGCGCATCGAGACAGAGCACGTAAAACACCTCTTCGGCGCGGCCAGCCATGAGCGGCATCACATATTTTGCGGCCTTGTCCGGGTCATTGAGCTTCGGGTTCTCTTTTGATGCCTTGCCCTTCATGTATCTCCTGAGCGCCTGAGGCAGCATTGAAAGAAAGGCTGCCGCGTTTTCTCCCATGCCTTCTATCGTTGCGAGGTCTTTCGGGTCGGCCTCCAGCACGGCGGAAAGGCTGCCGAATCTTTTCATGAGCCTGTGCGCAATCGGGTTTGTGTCGTTTCTGGGAATTGCGTAAAAGAGCAGCAGCTCAAGTACCTGGTGGTCATCAAAGGCATCGAGCCCTTCTTCGAGGAAGCGCTTCCTCAAACGCTCCCTGTGTCCGGAATGCAGATTCGTTTTACCCATGACTCCCCTTTAAATTAAATGCGCATGCGTCACAAGAAACAATATGATGGATTACACGAGACCTGAGAGAAATCGGAAAAAGAACCGCAATGTTCCATGGATAGACAGCCTACCATAGTTCATGTTGACATGCGAACGCCTGCACTTATTATTACAGTTAATTTGAAATCGTATGAAACGGGGGTTTGATATGAAAAATGCCGCAAAAACCGCTTTTGTCCTGTTCGTTCTTGCCGTTATCATTTATGGCTGCAGCAATTCATCTTCCGGCAGAAGCGAGACCGAAATAAATTCAGTTTCATATACCGCCGCCGAAACAGGCCCGCTGGTACGCGAAACGCAATTCGGCACTGTGAAGGGCTTTGAAGATGAAGGCACGTATGTCTGGCTGGGCGTTCCCTACGCCATGCCTCCTGTCGGCGACCTGCGCTGGAGGTCCCCTAGAGACCCTGCCCCATGGACAGGCATACGCGAAACCGTGGGATTCTGCAACGCATGTCCGCAGTATGGAGGCCTCATGGGCTCCATGGACCCTGCAACATTCGGGAAACCGATGGGAAGCGAAGACTGCCTCTACCTCAACATATGGCGGCCAAAGACTGATGAAAACAATCTTCCCGTGCTCTTCTGGATACACGGCGGCGGAAACTTTTCAGGTCAGGCCGACATGACAATGTACTACGGCGCAAATTTCGCTGCGCATGAAAACATCGTATTCGTAAGCATTAACTACCGCGTCGGCGCAATGGGCTGGTTCACCCACCCGTCTCTCAGGGACGGCGACAAGATGGATTCATCCGGCAACTACGGGACGCTGGACATCATAAAAGCACTTGGCTGGGTAAAGAACAATATCGCCGCATTCGGCGGCGACCCCGGTAATGTCACCATAGACGGACAATCAGGAGGTGCGCAGAACGTCTTCTCCCTTCTGGCAAGTCCTCTTGCTGAAGGGCTCTTTTCAAAGGCCATAGCCCAGAGCGGAGGCCCCGGCTCGACCCCGCTTGTTGACGGTGATAAGGTATCATCAGCGGTACTTGAAAAGCTTTTCGAAAAGGATCATATCCCGGCAGGCGACCCGCGCCGTAACGACCCGGCCGCATATCTGCGCGGCATAGGCTGGCAGGACATCTACGCATGTCTGACCCCGGGTGTTGCGGGAATGCTGGGCGGCGGATGGTCGAGCATATTCGAGGACGGAACCGTCATACTCGACAACATATCCGACCGCATCAGCCGGGGCAGGTTCAGGCATGTCCCCATGATATTCGGCAGCACCCGTGACGAGGCCAAGATATTTCTGCCTCTCGTCGTCTCCAAGTTCAAGAATGGCGATGTACCGGTGGAGACGGCATTTTATAACCTCATCATGTCATTCGATCCCGACAACCCCGACCTGTCCCTTTCCGATGTTCTGAGCCCGATCTGGCTGGTGCTTTATGACCCGCTGGCCGATTTCGCTGACAAGCTGGCAATGAAGGCAAGCACTGACTCCATGTCCTGCAAGCTTGCCTCACAGCAGAAGGACCTGTATGTCTATGAATTCGCATGGGACGAGGAGCCTGCACCGCTAGATACCCTTATCGGCGCAGGTCACGCCATAGAGATACCGTTCGCCTTCGGCAACTTCGGCCGTTCGCCGGAGGACCTGTTCAGGTTCGCCTGGAGCAGTTCTAACCTGCCAGCTCGCCAGAAGTTGTCCGAGGCCATGATGAAATACTGGGCGCAGTTCGCCCGCACAGGAGACCCGAACACACCCGGCAGCTATCCATGGAAGCCGTGGTCTAACCTGATAGGCGGGTTCAAGCGGATCATACTGGATTCCGAACTGAACTGCTCGCCAGCGCCGACGCCGCCTGGCAGACCTTCAACAGGTCCGGGATCGGCAGAGCGCTACATCTGTGAAAACTTTGAAACCGTCAAAATCGAACAATCCGACGGAACCGCAGTCTGGTACTATGTGCCCGAAACACTGAAGCACGGCGACAGGGCGCCTGTCATCATCGTTCTTCATGGATTTTCGCAGACCGACCCTTCATGGAGCATGGGACAGATAAGGCATTATGTAAGGCAGGGTTCTATAGTCATCTTCCCGCAGTTCGGCCTAACGGGACTAGGCTTTTTCCAGGACCTTGACCAGAATCTCATGCTTTCAAGGGCTATCAGTTTGACTGAAACGGCCCTGACAAAACTCGGGAACAAAGCAGATCGCAGCGAAGTCCTTCTAGTCGGCCACTCTCTGGGCGGCCTGCTTGCACTGTGCTGGGAGGCGGACGGCGGCATAAAACCGAGGGGCATCATACTGCAGAACCCGTCGGTAACGAACGACAGGGTCCCTGATTTCGTGCAGCAGAAGATGACCATGCTCGACTTTAAAACAAAGGCAACTGCTGTTACCTGCCCGGTCATGCTCTTCAGCGCCGAAGAAGACTCTTTCGCGCCCGTTACCGACACCATAAGCGCTTACAACGCGCTGATAAACGCCACTTCAAAGATACTGTACATGGTGCACAGTGACTATCACGGAAAGCCTGGGCTTACTGCCGATCATTGCGGCCCGCTTATCATCGGCTGCTCGATAAAGCCAGGTAGCGGAGAGTGCCTCTTTTCCCAGGAAAACGCTTTTGATTACAGGGTATATTATGCCGCCACTGATTCAATGCTGGACGGTATGAACGAAGCAGCCTTCGATATGGGAGCCTGGAGCGACGGGATCATCGTGAAACCTGTTGAAACGCTCAAGAAGGACCAGACTCCAGTCAAGGCGCACGGCAGCCAGAATAAATAAGGTATCCACTCGGTTTAAACTTTTAAGCATTGCGCCGGAGCCTGAGCTCCGGGGTCAGGATTGACTCCCTGTTGATAACCGGCAGGCATTTTTCTTATAGATCATTGATTCAGATCAACGTTTATTGATTACCCCGATGTACATGCATGAGCCGAATAGCTATATGATAAATTAATAACCTTACAAGAATAATCAGGGGGAGAGCGGTATGAAAAAATCGATGATCACAGGTACATTTTTTTTATCAATCATTTTTACTCTCGCTACAAACGCGTTTGCCACAAACGGTGATAATCTCATCGGTGTAGGCCCGGTTTCACGGTCCATGGGTGGTGTGGGTATTGCCCAACCTCAGGATGCAGTCAGTTCGATTTTCTCCAACCCGGCAACCATGGTAAACGACGACATCTCGAAGAGCACGGAATTCGATTTTGCAGGAACGGTTTTCATGCCGAGAGTGAAGGCATCTGTGGAAAGGACATCAGGAACGGTTCAGGCCGACAGTTCAAATTCCATATTCAGCATCCCTGCAATCGGACTCAACACGCCTGTCAGCAAAAACCTGAAAGATCTGAGGTTCGGCATTGCGGCATATGGCGTCACTGGCCTGGGTGTCGACTACAGGGGAACAGCGCTGGACAATTCATCGGCATATGATTTCGGCGGCGGTATGACCGCGCCCCTTGTTCAGGGTGAATATACACAGCTTCAGATCATGAAATTCGCACCTTCTCTTGCCTACAGGATAAATGACATGTTCTCGGCAGGCGCCGCAGTTCAGATAGACTACTCGACTCTCGACCTGAGGCATGGCTCGTCATCCGCATACGGCCTCGGCGTCAATCTTGGAGTGGTCATCAAACCTGTTGCCCCGATATCAATTGGCTTGACCTATACAACCCCGCAGAATGTGAATTACAGGAAGGTAATCGATTTTGAAGCGCCGGAAGGCAGTCTCGATTCGCTCAAACTTGAATCCCCGCAGGAATTCGGAGCAGGCGTGGCATATACAAATGCGAACCTGCTGAATCTTCTCATCGAGGGCGACATCAAGCTGCTTCAGTGGTCGAGAGCGGACGGCTACAAGGATTTCGACTGGAACGACCAGTGGGTGTATTCGATAGGCGTCAAGATCGAACCAATTAAGAGGCTTTCATTAAGGGCAGGATACAATTATGCGAAAAACCCGCTTAAGAACCATGACGGTTTCGATGGAAGCTTCAATCCGATGACAGGCATGCCAAACAGCGTAAACGATGTACAGGGACACATGCTTCCCACATATTATTATGAGACTTTCAGGATAATAGGATTCCCGGCTATCGTCGAAAATCACCTGACGCTAGGGGTTGGCTACAGCTTCAGCGATACCTTTACCCTCAATGTGGGCTGGATGCATGCATTCGAAAAGACAATCAACGAATCGGGAACTGACCTTTTCGGCCAGCCCGTTACCCTTTCTTCGACCCTTGTCGAAGACAGCCTGGATTTCGGACTCACCTGGAACTTCTGACATAAAGAATAGCCATACCCAACCCATATCATAGCAAGGTGGCCGGCATCAGGCCCCTTGCTCCTTTTTCATACTTTTATGTTTGCTCCGAGGAAGGCAACACTTGTTTCCTTTTTATCATATTAATTAAGTAAATAATAATTATTGTTCCATTAGCGTTTTAATGTTATGTTTTGCATCAGGTTAATTTGTTAATATTTTTGCTCTGTCGTAACTATTTCATATTATTATGCATTTTTATTGAAACAGGTTGGATTAGAAAAAAGGAGGAATAGAAAATAATGAATCATTTTGAAAAAAACGTCGTTCGTTTGATGCAGTCCGGTTATATCGAGTTTGACTTGTCAGGCGACCTTGCCATCCTTAAACATAAGTCCGGAACTTACGCCTATGTCCATGGGGCAAAAGTAGCCCAGGGGATACCGCCCAGAGACATCCTTCATAAGTATGGGATGCTTGAAAAATACGGCAACAAGGACAAACCGGAAAATAACTAGATAATAAGATTAATCCACTTAATCCTGTTTCACGGTAGGAATTACATCCCCTCTTCTTATAGAATCCTTCAAACAAAAAACCGGAATAATTTACACTAAGCTTCTTGCCGCTCATTTTAAACAAAATTGAACGGCAACATCAATGCGTGGAAGAAGTACGCAGCAAAATGCACATGGCCAGCCAATTTTTCATTGACATATAAAAAGATAACAAGATTTAATGAGATTATAATATTTAATATGAGGGGGCTAAATAATATGAAAAAATACGCTCTTATTTTGATTACTCTACTTTTTTTTCCTTTTTCATCTCATGCAGACAACTGGAAAGCTTACCCCTATAACAATCCTGAATCAAAGATAGTGTTTCCTGATGACGAGGGTTCCCATGCGCCGGTTCTGGGCCTTGAATGGTGGTATATGGTCATACATGCAACAGGAGAGACTACAGGCGATAAGTATTCGATTCTTGTCACGCATTTCAACAATCAGTTCAGGTTTTTCACCGTCACCAATGTAACACAGCAGACCCACAAGAGCGGAACGACAATGGGCCTTTTGAATTCAAAACACGGATATCTCGATGTTAAACAAACGACCCAATACGGAACCGACTACATGAGAACAAAAAAAGATTCGGGCGGAAAACTTGTCGCGTTCGAATATGAATTTGAAACCAATCATTCGGACATGCACATTCAAGGGCAACTGAAATCATTAAAGCCGCCGATGATGGTCGGTGGAACCGGATATGTACCGATAGGCTCAAGCGGAAACAGCTGGTACTATTCGCTGACCAGACTCGATGTAGATGCCGTCCTTACCTATAACGGCATCACCGAAAGAATCACTGGTCTTGGATGGTTTGACCATCAATGGGGAGAATTCCTGGTATCGCCTGTCGAACTGTTCGGGGTATTTGAAACATATGAATGGTTCTGCGTACAGCTCGATAACGGCGCAGAAATAATGATAAGCAATATCTTTGACAGAAACTATAACCTTCCCTACGGCGGGAAATACGGCGGAATCCAGTATTGCGGTCCCGACGGCTACACGGTCCCCGGTCTTACTTCCATATTCACCAGGACTGGCTACTGGCAGGATCCTGAAAGTAAAAATTACATGTCCATGGGATGGACGCTTGAAGCGCCAGCGATTAATTTAAAACTGACGCTGACCCCCGAGTTCAAAAACCAGATGGTCAAATTCCCCTTAAACGGTGACTTCTGGGAAGGAAGCATACATGTCGACGGAACTCTGGACAATGTCCCGGTATCAGGGCGCGCTTTCGGGGAGCTTATGCACCGCTATGAAATACCCAGGCTTAACATAAGCGTGAATAATTATCCTAAAAAAACGGCTTACAAAACCAATGAAGTAATAGAGGTGGGCTGGAAAGTCAGAAACCCTGACCAGGGAAACCCGCTGACATATGATGTCGATCTGGTAACTTCAAAACTCAGCATACCCGTTGCAAAAGGCATCAAAGAAAACAGCGCGGCATTCACTCTGGCTGAGACTGTTCCGGCAGGAACCAAGGTGGATTTCTTTAGAATAAAAATAACCGCATATTCGGTTGATAAGGTAATACAAGGCAGTTCCTATTCGCCTTATTTAATGAAGAGTTTACAGTAGGGCTTAAGCATCGGCCTTAAGAGTTATTTTTATAACAATTAATTACGGGGAGATTATAATTTATGAAGAGAGCCGCTCTTGTTTTATTTGCATTGTTTTTGCTGCCTGCCTTGTCCCATGCCTATGATCTGAAGGCATATCCGTTTACAGACCCCCAGAAGACAGTACTGCTCCAGAGGGACGGGGTAGTCCAGCCGCCGAGTATCCATCAGCGGTATCGCGGTGCGGAATTCGACGCTGACAAGCCTTTCTTCCAGTGGTGGTACTTTGCAATAAAGGATCACAGGAGCAAGCGCTATTTTGCGTTCGACTACAGCGTGTCCGACTGCGCGAATGACATGACCAACAGGGGATCATATGTTCTGTTTGCAATGGTCGATAAGGGAAGCGGTAAAAATTTCCAGAAATACGAACGCTATCCTTTTGAAAACTTCAAGACAGAACGGAATTTTGACATCACCATAAGGAACAATCAGGATGTCGATTTCGAGATAAAGGTAATCGATAATGACACATACCATGTACGCGGGAAGATGAGGAACCCTTCGAATGTATGGTTTGCCGAAGGCTGCGACCCGGATATGTACATCGAGTGGGACCTCATCATTCACAGGAATTACGGCTGGTACGGGCAGTATGACATCCAGAACATAGCAAAGGCCGTTGGCCTCATACACTGGAATACGTACTCGCACGATTCGGAAGTTGAAGGTTTCATAAAGATCGGCAGCACCATATACAACATAGAAAGGAACGAGTATTTCAGGGCCTACTGCGACATGAACTGGGGCGAGAACTTCCCGGAAGGCACACCATCAATCGATTTCCCGTGGGGTTGGTATCACGTCAACGTTCCCGATGCGGACCCCAAAAAAGACCTGTCAATCATAGCCGGGATCGGAAGGCATAACCTGGCAAACGCCCTGAGCGGCAAAGCGTCTCAAGCGAATATTCCCGGAATGGGAAAGTTCGCTGATATAAGGCTTGACGGCAATACGCATATCGGGGTCAGGAGCATCATCATGTCGCCGGATTCCGTTGAGGATGTTTATCAGCCCGGCTTTGTGACCACAAACGACGGGCTGGTAAAGATATTCAGGATTGAGCGCAACAACTGGGCGGTTTATACCGATGCTATAGGTTCGGCGAAAATCCCTTTAAATCAGAAGATCACAATTGAGACGACTAACTATAAGACCGTGATGGATTTCAACTCCGAGATCGGAGACTACAACAGGCTGCTGTTTCCGCATGAGGACTATATCTTCAGCGATTTCGAGGCGCTCGGGGTAAATGTTCACGTGGTTGTTTCCAGACTGACTGAAAAAACCACATATGCAAAATGGGATACTGCACGTAAATTCCCCGTCAAGGTAAAACAATTTGAAGTGATCCGGGATTTCACCTCCGACGACGGCGGCCTTGAATATGGGTACAACGTCAACGAGTAGACAAATAGATTTAATTCTAAACATTAAATCAGATCTGCTTGGGATTATATTCCGGGATTGATATTTATAATTGGTAGCGGGGAGAGGATTTGAACCTCTGACCTTTGGGTTATGAGCCCAACGAGCTACCAGACTGCTCCACCCCGCGTCGAGGTATTCTTCTAATATCAATGGGCGTGTTTTGTCAAGATGCGATTCCCAGTTTTATCAAATAATTATGCATGTCGCAGGATGAAAGACCTGGTTGAAAATATGCTAAAACAGTGTATTGGAATTCCATGATCAACGTGAAAACAAAGAGGCTTATGTGTTATGCATCAGGGGCCATGAGAGGCGTCTATTATGCGGGAGTGATGAGGGCGATGGCCGAAGCGGACGTTGACTTCGAAGAGTTCGCAGGCATCAGCGTGGGCTCTACGGGAGCGGCCTGGCATGCCGCAGGACAGGGTATAACAGGCATTGATACATGGCTTATGATAGCTGTTGAAAAGCTTACGATTCATCCTTTCTTTAACAACAATACCTCAAAAAACCTGGACTGGATGATTGCGAACGATACCCTTCCGAGGCTCGATGTCGAGGGGCTCAAGAAATCGGGCAAGACGGTTCATATAGGAGTATCTGAAATAAGGCCGTTTCTCGAATGGAGCAAGGGGATATTCAGGAGAAGGTATCTGAGCTTCAAAGGCGATTTCGATACAAATGCGCTTCTAACAGCGATAAGGGCGAGCTGCCACATGCCGTTCATAAACGGCATATTCTCATCAACTCTTGTCGGCGGAAAGAGATGCCTTGACGGCGGACTGACCGGACGCATCCCGCTGGATGCAACCGACCTCAACAGGTTTGATGAGATATGGCTCGCTGCGGCATCTCCCAATGCTATCCGGGAGCTCAATTCTAGCATCCCGGATGAAATAAAGCATAAGCTTCATATAATCACACCCAGCAGGCCGCTTCCCGTAAGGCGCATCGAGATCGATAAGGTAAAATTTCTGGATACAGCCAACATCGGCTATTACGATACAGTTAAGGCCATCACTTCAATTTACGGGGGACAGAAGATTAATGAATAAACCAATAGAAGTTCTCGTAGCAGGTCGCCTCAACGTCGATTATCTGTGCGTGATTGAAAGATACCCGGAAGAAGATACAAAGATAAGGATAATTAAACGCATTTCCGACATCGGAGGTCAGGGAGGCAATACCAGCTGCTGCATAAAGAGGCTGGGCGGAAGCCTCAAGTTCATAAGCCGCATTGGCAATGATGACGAGGGCAGGTTTTGTATTGAGCTTCTTAATAAAAGCGGCATCGACACAAGCTCGATTAGGCTTGTCAAAGGCGGGCATACTACTGTCTCTTTTGTCTTCATCTCGCGCCTGAGCGGAAAGCGCACCCTCATGTACGAATCCGAGGCCCTTCCCGATCTCAGGCTTGACAGAATGATGAGGTCTTCGATTTCGAGGGCAGGTGTTCTGCTTCTTGACCCTTCGGTCACGCACCTGGCTACGGAACTCAAAGCAATCAAGGACAGGCCTCCGATCGTCTACGACTGCGAAAGATGGCGTGAAGGCATATATGACATGATGGACCTGGCCGATTATTTCGTGCCGTCCTCTCTGTTCCTGAAAGATGAAAAGATGGGATTTAAAACATCAGACCCGATAGAGGGCATCAAGACTCTCGCCCGGAAAGTTTCTAACCGGCTCATCATGACCGACGGTAGAAACGGCGCATATTTCATTGAAAACGGCAATATATTCAATATCAGGCCCCCCAGGGTGGAAATAATTGACACAACGGGTGCAGGGGATAATTTTCATGGTGCCCTGGCGCTGGCGCTGAGCAGAAACTTTTCCCTTAAGGATTCGGTCAAGCTCGCAATAGCCGTTGCCACCCTCTCATGCCGTGGGTATGGAGGCAGGGCCGCCGTCCCTGAATGGAATGAGGCCATGGATATTTCTAAAAATCTTAAAGCAGTCAGGGTATGCGACGCTTAAAGGCACAGGCAAATATTTTTTGACAGCACCTTCTATTTAATGCATATTTTTCAGGCTGGCTCAGCTTTTCTCAAAGCCGGATTTTTAAAATGCATACAGGAGGATGCTTATGAAAAAGTCTGTTTTGGCAATCATCATCACGGCATTATTCGCCCTTCCCGTCTTCGGTGCCGATACTATAAGAATCGGAGTTGCGGGCCCTCACAGCGGAGACCTTGCGTCTTACGGAATACCAAGCGCCAATGCAGTTGAGATAGTGGTGGATGACATCAACGCAAAAGGCGGTATCAACGGCCGCAAGATAGAAATCATAAAGATGGATGACGTATGCAAACCCGAGCAGGCAACCAATGTCGCCCAGAAACTGGTTTCGGAAAAGGTTGTCGCCGTTGTCGGACATATATGCTCGGGTGCGACACGCACCGCGCTGAGCACATACCGTGATGCAAAAATAATAACAATATCACCATCAGCCACCAAAACAGACCTGACGACATCAATGGCTTATCCTAACTTTTACAGGACAATAGGCTCGGACCAGCTTCAGGCAGAACTGATGGCCGATTTCGCTGTTAACAAACTCAAGCTCAAGACCTTCGCCGTCATTCATGACAAGGGCGACTATGGTAAGGATGTCGCGGAGTTTGCCAGGGCATATCTCGAAAAGCACGGGGGCAGGGTTAAGCTGTTTGAAGGCATCACGCCGGGAGCCGTGGACTATTCGGCCATAATACAGAGAATCAACAGGGAAAAGGTGGATGTTGTGATTTACGGCGGCTATCATCCCGAAGGTTCCAAGATAGTGAGCGGCATGAGGAAGAAAGGCATGAAAACCATATTCATCTCGGATGACGGGTTGAAGGACGACACCTTCATCAAGGTGGCGGGCAGGTATGCGGAAGGGGTGTATGCAACCGGCCCTACGGATACGACAAAACTCAAGCTCGCGCAGGAGGCGATTGCAAAACATAAAAGCCGCTTCGGTTCAGACCCGGGGGCATTCTATCTGAACGCATACTCCGCAATCATGGCCCTTACCAATGCGATAAGCAAAGCGGGCTCAACAGATTATGATGCAGTGGGAAAGGCGCTCAAGACCCAGTGGGTCGAAACGCCTCTGGGTAAGATAAGCTTTGATGCCAAGGGCGATGCTAAGGGCATAGGGTTCTCGGTCTTTGTCGTGAAAAACGGCAGGTACGCGCAGGTTAAATAGACCAGCACGGGGCGGACAATCCGCCCCTTTCTTTTTCAAGCGGATGGAATATTTTCTCGAACTCTTCTTCAGCGGTCTGACAAGGGGCAGCATCTATGCCCTGCTCGCACTCGGCTATACAATGGTCTACGGGATAATCGCTCTTATTAACTTCGCACATGGTGAAATCTACATGATAGGGGCCTTCACTGCCCTGATCGCTGCAAGCATCCTTGCGCTACTCGGAATAAGCGGTCTTTCTCTTCTTGTCCTGGCAGGTGCGATTGCCGTCGTCTATGCGTCATCCTACGGTTATACCGTGGAGAAGATCGCCTATAAACCGCTCAGAAATGCCCCCCGGCTTTCGCCCCTAATAAGCGCAATCGGCATGTCCATATTCCTGCAGAATTATGTGCTGCTGGCACAGACATCGGATTTCGTTAGCTTTCCGCAGCTGATACCGGACTTCGAATTCATGGAAAATTACCGATCCTTCATGCAGCCCTCGGACCTTGTCATAATATCGACAACCGTGGTTATGATGGTACTGCTCACGATCTTCATCAAGTTCACGAAAATCGGAAAGGCCATGCGTGCGACCTCCCAGGACAAGACCATGGCCATGCTTTCGGGCGTGAACGTCGACCGGGTTATCTCGGTCACCTTCATAACCGGTTCGGCGCTCGCCGCAGTGGGTGGGGTGCTGATATCCTCACATGTCGGGCAGATAAACTTCTACATAGGTTTCATTGCAGGACTCAAAGCATTCACGGCCGCGGTTCTCGGAGGTATCGGAAGCATCCCCGGGGCCGTACTCGGGGCTTTGATACTCGGATGCACCGAAAGCTTTGCCGCGGGATACATATCAAGCGACTATGAAGACGTATTCGCATTCGGGCTCCTGGTCCTCATCCTTATATTCAGACCGTCAGGCCTGCTCGGCAGAAAACCCTCGGAAAAGGTGTAGAAATGAACAGGGTCATTAAAGAAACGTTCAATTCTCTCGTTGTTGCGGTCTGGTTCATGTTCCTCACCTTCCCCATAATGGCGGTCAAGGTCAATACAGTTGAAAAGGTCATTACATGGCGTCTGATAAATGTCGTATATGTAGGCATATGCGCTTTTGTGCTGTCTTTCTTCTGGCATTACCTTATGAAAAAGAGGCTAAAGAAAAAGGATGACGAAAACACATGGCAGAACCTCACCGCGCTGAAGCTCAAGCAGCAGAAAAAACTAATGCCGCTCCTGGCAGCCGTTGTCATAGCCGCCGCGATTGCTTTTCCTCTTGTATTCTCAGGATATCAGGTCTCGGTTGTGACCACGGCGCTCATGTATGTGGTTCTTGGTCTGGGGCTTAACATAGAGGTCGGCCTGGCAGGACTGCTGGACCTGGGCTATGTGGCATTTTATGCGGTAGGGGCATACACCTATGCGCTTTTATACCATCACTTCGGCATCAGCTTCTGGATTGCGCTGCCCCTAGGTGCGATACTGGCCGCCATTTTCGGGGTTTTGCTGGGTCTCCCCGTATTGAGACTCAGAGGCGATTATCTGGCCATTGTGACGCTTGGATTCGCCGAAATCATCAGACTGGTGCTGAACAACTGGAGCAGCTTCTCCATGGGCCCGAGCGGGATCGCGGATATCGCACAGCCCTCAGTTCTGGGAAAGACACTGACATTGAAGCAGTCAAGCGATTTCCTCTATTATATCATGATCGTCCTGGTGATCCTGACAATATTCGTGGTTGGCAGACTCAGAAATTCTCGCATAGGAAGGGCATGGATCGCCATGAGGGAAGACGAAACCGCCTGCCGGTCCATGGGCATAAACATTACCAGGGCCAAACTGACCGCATTCGCCCTTGGCGCAACATGGGCAGGCATGATGGGATGCGTATTCGCAGCCAAAACCACGTTTGTCAACCCGGCAAGCTTCACTTTCTGGGAATCGATAATAATACTTTCAATAGTTGTGCTCGGGGGCATGGGTTCGATAGCCGGCGTGATCCTCGGTGCCTTCATACTGATACTGCTGCCTGAATACCTGCAGTCCATCTCGCAGATAAGGATGTTAATATTCGGTGCATGCATGGTCCTGATGATGGTCTTCAGGCCTCAGGGCATTATAAGCGGTATCAGGCAGCACTACCGGTGGAAGGAGAACACCTGAGATGGGCCACGTCCTTGATGTAAAAAACCTGTGCATGCAGTTCGGCGGCCTCAGCGCCCTGAGAGATATTAATCTGGCTGTCGATAAGGGTGAGATCGTTGCACTGATCGGGCCCAACGGCGCCGGCAAAACGACATTCTTCAACTGCGCAACAGGCATATACGAACCCACGAAAGGCACCATCACGGCATCATCCGGAGACGGGGCTGATATGGTTCTCAACGGCCTGAAACCGAATGAGATCACCCAAAAAGGGCTTGCAAGGACATTTCAGAACATAAGGCTTTTCAAGAAGATGACCGTGCTTGAAAATGTAATGGTTGCAAGGCACTGCAGGACAAAATCTGGAATCCTCGGGGCGATATTCAGGACAGAGAGCGTGCGCAGGGAGCACAAGGATACTATTGATTATGCATACCGGACGATTAAAAGGTTTTCACTTGAAAGGAATGTGAACGTCCTTGCCGGAGAGCTCCCGTACGGCGACCAGAGGAGGCTTGAAATCGCAAGGGCGCTTGCGACCGAACCGTTCCTGCTCCTCCTGGACGAACCCGCAGCAGGGATGAACCCGAAGGAGACCGAAGAGCTGGACCAGTTGATAAAAACGATCCGCGATGAAGACGGCATATCGATAATGCTTATAGAACACGATATGAAGCTCGTGATGAGCATATCGGACAGGGTGTATGTAATCGACTACGGCCAGATGATCGCCCAGGGGACGCCAGCGGAAATAGCCTCTAATCCGAAGGTCATCAAGGCATATCTCGGAGAGGAATTCGATGCTTGAGATAAATGACCTGAGCACTTATTACGGCGGAATTCAGGCGCTCAAAGGCATAAGCCTGAATATAAACAAAGGTGAGATTATCACGCTGATAGGTGCAAACGGCGCTGGCAAGTCAACGGCTCTCATGTCAATCTGCGGGATCGTGCCGCCGAGAGGCGGTGATATTGTTTTCATGGGAGAATCGGTAAAGGGGCTCGCCCCTGACAAAATATTCGGCCTAGGGATTGTCCAGGTGCCGGAAGGCCGCAGGATATTCCCGGAAATGACTGTCGGGGAAAACCTGGACATGGGCGCATACCTGAGAAAAGACAGGACGGCAATCAGACAGGATATGGACTATATCTTTTCACTCTTCCCGAGGCTGGCCGAGCGCAGGGGACAGCCGGGAGGCACACTGTCGGGAGGCGAGCAGCAGATGCTGGCCATATCAAGAGGGCTTATGGGCAGACCGAAACTCCTGCTCCTTGACGAACCTTCCCTGGGGCTCGCACCTGTCCTTGTCAAACTCATCTTCGACACAATCAGAAAAATCAACAAAGAAAACGGCACTACAATATTCCTCGTCGAGCAGAACGCGAATATGGCGCTGGCAATTGCAGACAGGGGATATGTGCTGGAGACGGGAAGGATTTCGATTGAGGGAAAATCTGAAGAACTCCTGAACAATGAACGGATAAAGACCGCTTACCTGGGCCTTTGACAGATCAACTATTCAAGCCTTATATTATCCAGATAGACAGTCTCCGGTTTTGAAAGTCCTGCTGCAAAAAAACATATCCTCGTTACATCGCTCATATCCATTTGCCTTTTTGCAGGTGATTTTCTGATGTCATCAAGGTTTATACTGATATGGTTCAGGCCCGGTTTGAGAAGGATTCTTCCGTTGAACCTGTCACTGAATTCGTTATCATGCATCTTATCGTTAATCCTTAAAGTGATTCTCAAATCGCTGTCTCCCGGCAGATAAATATCGGCGCTGAAAGTTTTATATCCTCTCCAGTCATGAACGAAGCCTTCCTTGCATATGGTGGAATATTCACCGGGGAGAAAGCTCACCAATGCCGAACAGGAGCCTTCAGCCGGAAACTTTTGTGATCTGACAATCCCGGCGTTATCCTTTTGCCATAACGAAATCTCAAAAGGCTTCTCGAATGAATTTACGAGGGGGAAATTGAGCCTGGCATATGCCTCATCGAAGAAAACAATATAAAAAGGGATACCGGCTGAAAGAATAAGAACGACCGACAGGATTCGCACTGTGAAGGCCCTTAACGGCTTGGAATAGACGGAAAAAATGGCGAGAAAGGCAAACGCACCTATTGCATCATTCATAAGATCACTAAACTCGAAGAATCTGTCTTTCATGCCGAGTTGAACGACCTCGACAAAACCCCCCAGAAACATGGTTATCACCCAGGCTTTAACCCTGTTTCCGGACAGCCCCTGTCCTCTGTCAATCAACTTTAACACAAGAATGGCTATCAGGCCGAACAGGAACACATGGCCGAAGTCCATCAGTTCCTTTAATGACCATGAACCGGTATTCGGATTAAACAGAAGAACAAAGGCGATCAGCAGGCAGATAATTATTGCGAAGAACACTTTATTCCGCTTTTTTGATACTTTCATAATACCTAAATACAATGATAGCTTTTCTTACTGCAATTAATAAAGTTAATCGCTGTCCTTGCCGATGAGCAGAGAAACAACTCTTGAACTGAGAAGGTGTTTTTTACAGAAAAGAAAAAATTAGTCGAATGATTTTCACCTTTAGTGGCGGAGCTTTAAATTACATTCGGTTTAAACCTCTCATGAAAAATATCAGTCTCATAAATGACAGTCAGAACAGAATATGGGATGAATTCATCCTCTCATCAAATATTGCCGGTCCATACATGCTTTATGCCTGGGGACGGGCGGCAAGAAAGGCGTACGGCCATAAAGCCTTCAATATAATGTCTTTCGGACCTGATGGAAAAGCAGACGGCGCGTTGCCCCTTGTATTCATAAAACCGCCGTTTCTGAAGGGATTGCTCGTATCTCTGCCTTTCTGTGATTACGGCGGCATCATATCCTCAGATGACGAGACCGCAGACGGATTGGCCGGTTTTGCTTCAGAGCTTGCATCATCCCTGGGTGCAGAACTCGAAATCCGCTCGAAAAGCGAGATCCCGGCACTCAAAGAAAAATATGGCATGGGCGTGATTTCCCACAAGGTCCGGATGAAACTTGAGCTGCCGCAGAGTTCACATATGCTGTGGGAGGGTTTCAAGTCAAAACTCAGGAGCCAGATAAAAAAACCCCGGAAGGAAGGGCTTGTTTTCAGACTGGGCGGCATTGAACTTCTCGATGATTTTTATGATGTCTTCAGGATCAACATGCATGACCTGGGCTCTCCGGTACACTCAAAAAAATGGATCAGCTCGGTTCTTGAACTCATGGGAAATAAAGCCCGCACGGGAATTGTCTACAGGGATGAAGAAGCCATAGGGGGCGGCATAATACTTGCCTGCGGGGATACGATAACGATACCCTGGGCATCGACGCTGGCTGAATACAACAGTTTGAGCCCCAACATGATGCTTTACTGGGGGTTTCTGGAATACGCCTCCGATAACGGTTTCAGGTTTTTCGACTTTGGAAGGTCAACCCCGGGCGAAGGCACCTACAAATTCAAGGAGCAGTGGGGCGCCGAACCGGAGCCCCTCTTCTGGTACGGCAAGGGGTTCAAAGACGAAACGGATGGCATGGCCTTCAGTGGACAACTGAGAAAGAAAGCTGAAGAAGCATGGTCGAAACTCCCGCAGAAACTGGCGGATTTTTTAGGGCCTGTTTTGAGAAGGTATATCTCACTATAATGAATATCAAAGACATGTTCTGGTATCCACCGGCAGAAACAAGCCTTTCAAAAAAGGCCATACTGCAGGCCATGAGCGGCCAGGCGCCTGAATTTTCAAAAGAGCTCTCGTCATACCTGAGAGTTCCCCGGCTGGTACTGGGCGACAGCGGAAGGGGTCTGCTTGCAGAGCTGCTGAAATCATTGAAGCAGACTTCACCTGACAAAAATGAGGTGCTGATACCAGGCTACACGTGCTACTCGGTCGCCGCTTCGGTCGTTAATGCAGGGCTTGCGATAAGACTTTATGACATCGACCCGGTGACACTGGCGCCCGATATTGAATCCATAGAGGAAAACCTGGGCGGAAATACGCTTACAATACTGGTGCAGCATCTGTTCGGAATCCCGATGCAGATGGAAGATATCAGAGACTTGTCAAGCAGACGCGGTGTCTGGCTTATTGAAGACGCGGCACAAGGTCTGGGGGGAAGCATTTCCGGAAAGCCCCTTGGTACAATAGGTGATTTCGGATTATTCAGCTTCGGCAGGGGAAAACCTCTGCCTCTCGGAAGCGGAGGAGCGGTAACCGGCAAACATTCCGAAATACTGAAACAAATAAATCCAAAGACTTCCGGAAAAGGAAGATCGCAGGTCATGAAAACCGCTGCAATGAGGATGTTTTCATATCCTCTGATTTACGGCCTTATGGAACGCCTGCCCCTCGGCCTGGGCAGAACGGTTTTTGATCCGGCATTCACCTTGAGGAGCATGTCCGGAAGGATTAATGCGCTGGGGGCGTTATCGCTGAATTACATTTCAGATCTCAATCTGCACAGGCGGCAGCTGGCCAGTGTCTATTCAAAAAACCTTGGCGATATAAGCATCAATGTCCCTGAGAACGGAATCGCTGTATATACAAGGTTCCCGGTTCTGGCCGGTGCCAGAAACATTTCTCCTGAACTCAGGCGTCTGGGCGTCAGGAGGATGTATCCGAAGGCAATAGCCGATGATCCTCAGATAAAACCATACATCTCCGGGCTTCCGGGAAGACTTGCCGGGTCGAGATCGGTGGCGGACAGACTTCTTACGCTGCCGACGCATAAACGCATCACGCCTGATATTGCACAAACGATTGCGGCAATAATCAAGGAGACGTATTAATGCTGACGGTTTTCTGGCTGTCCATCTGCGGGATATTTTATGCGTATTTCGGATACCCGCTGGCATTATACATGATATCCATGATTAGAAACCGGGAAGTCAGGCAGGATCCTGATTACCTGCCTACGGTGTCACTTATCATTACGGTACATAACGAGAAGAAGCGCATTGAAAGCAAGATAGAAAACACGCTTGCTCTCATCTATCCTAAGGACAGATTCGAAGTGATATTCGCTTCCGATTTCTCTACCGACGGCACCGACGATATTGTGAGAAAATATTCCGCGAACGGTTTCAGGCTCGTCAGACCCGACAAAAGAGGCGGCAAGGAGTATGCCCAGAAATGCGCTATAGGTGAAGCGAAAGGTGATATAATAGTTTTTACCGATGTGGCGACAATGCTCGAAAGGGACGGAATCAGGAAGATCGTATCGAACTTCGCCGACGCAAGTGTCGGGAGCGTCAGCAGCGAGGACAGGTTCCTCGGCAGGGACGGCAAAGCAAGCGGCGAAGGCGCCTATGTAAAATATGAGATGTGGCTCAGGTCGCTTGAGACAAGGGTGAATTCGGTCGTAGGCCTGAGCGGCTCGTTCTTCGCGGCAAGGAAAACGGTATGCGAAGACTGGCCCGTTAATATCCCGAGCGACTTCAATACCCTTCTTAATTCAATAAAAAAAGGCTTCCGCGGCATAAGCGATCCGCACAGCATAGGCATATACACGGATATCAGGGATGATAAAAAGGAATTCGATCGCAAGGTGCGCACCATCACACGTGGCATTTCCGCCCTCATGGTGAGCATTGGCCTGTTGAATCCCTTTAAATACGGTTTTTTTTCATGGCAGCTGTTTTCCCACAAATTCATGCGCTGGATGGTGCCGTGGTTCATGGCTGCCGCATTTGCCGCCAATATTATCCTCGCAACGAAGAGAAGATTATATTTTCTGATCCTTGTCCTGCATGCGTTATTTTATGTTTTGGCGGCATTGGGCCCGGTGCTTGCCGGATTCTCTTCGGTATTCAAAATCCCGTATTTCTTTGTCTCCTCAAACAGGGCGATAGCGGTCGCATGGATTAAATACCTAAAGGGAGAACGGTTCGTTACATGGACACCGTCCGAGAGATGACAGAACCTCCTGATACCCGGGCAGAAGGGAAGTACCCGATCCTCTGGGGCATTCTGGCGGTATCTTTCATTTTATGCTACCTGCCGACCTTTTTATGGCTCAACGGCAAGTTCTCAGGCCAGGATTCATACTATTCGCACGGCTATCTCGTACCGTTTGTCACGGTCTATCTGATCTACCTCAAAAGAAGCGAACTTAAGGCGATCAGACCGTCATCATCATTAGCGGGGCTTTGGCTTATAATTTCAGCCCTGATCATTCATGTTTTAGGCGAGATTGCCGTAATCAATTTCGTTTCCAGCTTCTCCATGGTGCTGTATATAGCAGGGGCGGTCCTTTACCTCATGGGCAGGGAATTTTCAGGAAAGATAGCTTTTCCTGTTCTTTTTCTGATATTCATGTGCCCTGTTCCCGACAACATAATCAACTGGGTAGCCCTTCCCATGAAATCACTGTCCACGACTCTCGCGCTGAAACTTGTTGATTTAAGCGGTATTCCATATATCCGTGAGGGGTTCAAAATAAACTTTGCGGCCTCAACATTCGTTGTCGGCACTCCATGCAACGGGATGCGCTCTTTGATATCATACTTCGCGCTGGGTTTTCTGTTCCTTTATTTCATCAGACCCCGCTGGTGGAAATCCATAATTTTTCTTTTTATCATTCCCATCATATCGATAGCATTAAACGGCCTCAGGATAGCGATCCTCCTTTTCATTGCAAACAGTTATGGTCAGGAAGCCGCTTCACCCGAGAGCTATCTGCATGACGGTTCAGGCATTTTTGTATTCATCATCGGGATTGCACTGTTACTGATAATCTCCAGAAAGATTGAAAATGAAAAAAGTGCGGATTAGATTTATCATCGTTATTGCAATCACCCTTCTCACAGCAGGCTTTATCGCCCAAATAGGTTATGAACCGCCTCTTGAAAACAGCAGATTTTTCGATTTCCCAATGGTGATAGGCGAATGGAAGGGCGAAGAAGTACCCATGGCCGGTTATGTATATCAAAGTCTTGAAACCAGATACTCGTTCATGAGGAATTACCGTTCAGACAGGTATTCCTCACCTGTCAACCTTTCGCTTGTATGGTTTGATGACAGGATGGTGGCCTTCCACGCACCGGAAGCCTGCCTGGGAGGAGTGGGGATTAACATCGTTGAGAAGAGTCCTGTAAAGGTAAAGTTAAATGGCAGGGATTGTGAAATAAATAAACTGGTGGCAATTTATAATAATTCGGAACATGTTGTACTGTATTTTTTCGATGTTGAAGGGGAAATAACAACCAGCCAGTCAGTAATAAGATTGAACATCCTAAAAAGAAGGCTACAGTTCAAAAGGGCATCGGCAACATTCGTACGCATAATGGCCCCTTTGGAAAGCAACGAAGAAAAAATAACAAATGAAATGCTGGATTTCCTGAATGCGATTTATCCTTTGTTACCTTCTTATACGTACACGGATATGATAACGGACAAACAATGAGGATAGTATGAAAATTGGAAACCTGTTTATCAAATATTTAAAGAGAGAATATCATGCACTTCTTGTCTGGAAAAAGCGAAACTACATGGATAACCTTATTAAAAACGGGCTTACCATTGGCAAAAACGTAGAGATAATCGATGATTTTTTCTTTGACCCTTCACATTGTTTTCTAATATCAATAGGAGATAATTGTACGATTTGTCCTAAAGTAAGGCTTATAGCTCATGACGCCAGCACCAAGAAAATACTCGGATATACGAAAATCGGTAAAATCAATATAAGGGAACGGTGTTTCATCGGTGATTCAGTGATTGTACTGCCAAAAGTAACTATTGGTCCGGATGCAGTCATCGGCGCCGGTTCAGTCGTAACCAGGGACATACCCCCGAACAGTGTTGCCGCCGGGAATCCGGCAAAAGTGATTGCAACACTTGATGAATACATGGAAAAAATACGGGCTTTAAGCGCTGATAAAGGCGTGTTCGGAGAAGACTACCTGATCAACAACCTTGATCTAAGAAAACGCCTGGATATGCTTAATAAAGTAGGAGATTCATACGGATTTATCGTGTAGCGGAAGCTATAACAGGAGCAGAAAATGTCACTTGAAGCATTGATTGACAATATAAGAAGCAGATCGAATCCTTTTTACAGATTTCTGTATGACTCCTATAAATCAATACAGAGAGTAAATGTGCCAGTACCGTCCGCACTTGCAGGGGCGATGTACTCAGAAAGGACATTAAGGCATAACATGGTGTTATGGATTTTGAATAAATTCTATTATGAGCCTATGCTGAGGAGCAGATGCACTTCCGTAGGAAAGAATGTGCAGACGGACGGTGATATACCGCTTATTTCAGGAAGCGGAAGAATTGTAATCGGCGACAATGTCAGGATCGGTAACCGTAACGCATGGATTTTATCCCCCAATCTTTATGAACGCCCTGAACTGATAATAGGAGATAATACAACCATCAACTATCAGGTCGGCATAAGCGCCGAATGCAGAGTGAGCATCGGCAGAAATTGTCAGATAGCCGGCGAGTCCGTAATCTTCGACAACAACTCCCACTCGATTTATTACACCGACAATAGAAAGATGACAAAGGAGGATGTCGCGCCGGTAACCATCGAAGACAATGTATGGGTAGGCATGCGGTCAATGATCCTGAAGGGTGTAACAATCGGCATGGGCTCTGTTGTGGCGGCAGGTTCTGTTGTCACCAGGGACGTGCCTACAATGACTCTTGTAGGTGGAAATCCCGCAAAAGAAATAAAAAAGATCGTACCTCCCCGTTAAGCCGGAATTCATTTCGCAGAAGCCACAGGCCGCTACTTGAAAGCAGAAATATACTTGTTTTTCCGATTGCGACGGGCAACCGCAGTCCAGCTTATGATGCATCAGAAACCCGGTCAGGAGAGATCGGAGTCAATATCCTGAAACAAAAATAAACATGCATGATGAACCTAAAAGAATAAACCTGCTGATTTTAGCTTCCGGGGACCTCTGGGGCGGGGCCGAGGCCATTGTCTACCAGCTGGCCAAAGGACTCCGGAACAAGCCCGGAGTTCAGGTTCATCTGGTACTTTTCAATTACGGGAGACTTTATCAGCTGTGCACTGATGCGGGCATCAAAACTTATGTCATTGATGAAAACAGACACGGGTTTATTGCACTTGCATATAAGTTAATAAAAACAGCGAAAAATATAAAACCTCAGATAATTCATTCACACCGGTACAAAGAAAATATATTAGCAGCTATTGTAGCTCCGTTTGTAACATTTCCCAGGCTTGTAACGACCGTGCACGGCATATCCGAGGTAAAGGTATCTTTGTACACAAAGATCGTCTCTGCAATTGAACGGCTGCTGTTAAGAAAATGCTTTTCAAAGGTTGCTGCCGTTTCAGATGATCTTCGCAATTATCTCATTAAGCATCTCGGCATGCCAGAAAACCTGGTGACTCGTATTTACAATGGGATAGACTCGGTGCAGGGGATGGAAAAAAAGAAAGAAAGCCATGCATTCTTAACAGTGGGATCTGCAGGAAGACTTGTCCCGGTCAAGGGTTATACTCTGCTAACTGAAATAGCCAGGTCAATCTGTGCTAAATTTCCGGATATCAGATTTATAATTGCTGGCGACGGCCCCGAGATGGAACACCTCAAGGCCAGAGTAGATGAATATGGACTGGGAGACAGATTCAGATTGCCGGGTCAAATCGAGGATGTTGCAGAGTTTTATGAATCACTGGATATTTACATCAACACCTCGCTACATGAAGGCATCCCGATGACCGTTCTGGAGGCCATGAACTACTCACTTCCTGTAATCGCGCCGGCAGTAGGGGGCCTTATGGAAATTATCGAAAATAACAAAACAGGCTTTCTTATAGAAGGCAGGGACCCGGCATCATTTGCAGCAGCCATTGAAATACTTATCAGCTCTCCGGATACTGCCAGGGAAATGGGAGATAATGCCTGCTTGAGAGTGCATGAGTCGTTCTCCATGCAGAGAATGGTTGAAACATATTATTCCCTCTACAGGGAAATACTTGTTTGAAAAAATAAATGAACAAGGATGTATATTATGGATAAGAAAAAAATATTGTTTGTCGAACAGAACATGGACGGCACCATCGGAGGTTCCCATTATTGCCTGCTCTACCTGATACAACGCCTCAACCGTGATGCATTTGAGCCGGTGACGGTATTTCATGAATCAAATCAATTGGTGGATCTGTTCAGTAGAGAGGGTGCTACTTTCGTTATGGATAAATTCAGGCTTTCAACTTTCAAGATAACGCCTGTCCGGAAAATCCTGAATCTGATTCTTAGCATTAGGACGGTGGCGAGATGCTATTTGTTCCTGAAAAAACACAAGATCGACCTGATACACCTGAACAATTCCGTTGCCGGTGGTTATGACACATGGCTGCCTGCCGCCCTTCTGGCAAAAATACCCTGTATCACACATGACCGCACATATTTCAGGTTCGACAAATTGAACCTCAAGTTTTTTCATGTTCTATCCAGAAGATTTTCAAAAGTCCTTACGGTATCCGATGTAATAAGAAACAACTTGATTGATCAGGGTTTTAATCCGGAACAGGTGGAAACAGTCTATGACGGAATTGATGCCGCCGCCTACAGAAATAGGGTGAAGAAAACCAGAGCCGACATTGCGGACGAGTTCAAAATAGGCCCAGATGATTATATAATAGGGCTTGTTGGCAACATCAGGGAATGGAAGGGCCAGGAATTGCTGATAGACAGCCTCAACATCCTGCAGAAGAATATCCCCAATTTCAAATGTCTGCTCGTTGGAGATGTTGCGAAGAATTCCGATGAAGATACCAGATTCAAAGAGCGGCTGATAAAGAAAATTGGTGCATATGGCCTTGCCGGCAAGGTTATATTCACAGGGTACAGATCTGACGTACCGGATATTGTAAATGCACTGGACGTTCAGATCAACTCGTCGATAGAACCCGATCCGTTTCCTCATGTCATCCTTGAAGGCATGTCTCTCGGCAAGGTGGTTATAGCAACGAACCTGGGTGGTGCCGTGGAAAGCATAAAGGACGGCGAAACAGGTTTCCTGGTTTCGGCAAAAGACCCATCAGATCTCTCCGAGAAGATCAGGCTGGTTTTAACCGACAAGCCCTTGAGAGAGACAATGTCAAGAAAAGCGCGTGAAAGGGTAGAAAATTTTTTAAGCCTGGAAAAGAATATAAAACACACTGAGGATATCTACTATTCGATTCTCAGAAAAGGTTAGAGAACAAGTGTCAAATATTTTCAAAAAGCTTTTAACAATGAAATTATGGTTGCTCGTTTGAAAAACAAATATTCCGATCCGATCGGGTTTTGAAATATAGAATATAATCATGTCAGAAATCACAAATACAGCTAAACAAGCGGCCATATACGCCATTGGTGTGATACTTAACCGCGCAGTCAGCTTTATAATGATACCCATTTATACGCGCTATCTCACGCCATCGGATTATGGGACAGTGGAACTTCTGACGATGACAATAGATGTTGTTTCAATAATAGCTGGCGTCGGCTTATCCACAGCAGTATACCGCTATTATTACAGATTTGAGGACGAAAAGGAGCGAAACAGTGTAATATCGACTGTCTCGCTTCTACTCATACTGTTATATTTCATAACAAGCAGCATAGGATTCTTATCTTCGGGAGAACTCTCAAGATTGATTCTCGGAGGAGGTGATAAGAATTTATTCTATTTCAGGCTTATATTCATGTGCTTCTTTCTCCAGGCCTTCATTGAAATACCTCTGATATTTATAAGGGCCCAGGAGAAGCCGGTTTTCTTTGTCCTGATAACAACAATTAAACTTGCTCTACAGCTTTCACTCAATATCTACTTTGTTGTCATAGAACAGATGAGTATTCAGGGCGTACTTTATAGTACCCTTATTTCATCGTTGATTGTCGGCTCCTGGCTGATAGTATATACATTCAAGGAAGTAGGGTTCAGATTCTCAAAAAAGCTGGCAGTCTCCATGATGCTCTATGGAGCCCCTTTGATTATTTCAAATCTGGGAGATTTCATTCTGACCTTTTCAGACAGATACTTCCTCAACGCATACTCTACCCTCTCTGAAGTAGGCATCTATTCTCTCGGATACAAACTGGGCTTTGTGCTCTGGGTTTTTGCAGCACAGCCGGTATTCAACGTCTGGGGACCGAAGAGGTTCGAAATTGCCAGAAGACCCGACGTTCAGGAGATCAACGGCACTGTTTTCCTTTTAATGAATATTGTAACCATCAGCAGTGGGTTTCTTATCTGTCTGTTCTCCTTTGATTTTTTCAGGATAATGTCCGAAAGCAATTTCTGGGATGCCTACAAGATCGTGCCTTTGATAGTGCTGGCGTATATTATTCAGATATGGACTGCCTTCTGCAATTTCGGTGTTTATTATAGCGGAAAAACTCAGTATCTGGCCTGGAGCATAATTGCTGCAGCAGCCACAACAATAATCTTCAGCTTTATACTGATTCCGCCGTTACATGGATACGGCGCAGCGCTGGCTACCATTATAGGTTTCAGCGTGCGATTCGGCCTGGTGTATTATTTTTCTCAAAGATATTTTCGCCTGCATTTGCCATGGATAAAAACCATTTCGATGCTTACTGTGGGTATAATTATTTATGGAGTCTCCGTGATTGTATCATTAAATCAGTACAATCTTTTATTATCGCTTTTTTTGGATTTGACGTTATTTGTTGTCTTCATTGCGGGCATATTAGTACTTCCGATATTCAATTCCAAAGAAAAAGAGGTATTGAAGAATGCTGTTGTCCATCCGGTTATTTTTTTGAGAGGTTTTTCCAAAAAATGACCCCAGGAGTAATACTATGAAATTCATATCACTTATCGACAGATTCAAAACAAGCATATACTGGCGCAGGCTGTATAAAAAAGATATTTTCGAGTGGCGGCTTCAAAAGGCGAAATCTTGGGGCGTTAAAATTGGAAAAGACTGTCTTCTCTTTTCAATGGAATTTTCAACAGAACCCTATCTTATTGAGATTGGAGATCACGTGGTAGTTTCATCAGGCACGCAATTTATAACGCATGACGGATCGGTCTGGCTCTTGAGGGACAGGTTTCCGGACATAGGTGTTTTCGGCAAAATAAAGATAGGGTCCAATACCTTCATCGGGATTAATTGCATCATACTGGCAAATACGGAGATTGGATCAAACTGCATAATAGGGGCAGGTGCGGTTGTAAGGGGTAAAGTTCCGGATGATTCCGTCGTTATGGGAAACCCAGGAAAAGTCGTCATGAAAACCAGCATGATGGAGAAGTTTCTGCTCTCCAGTAAAAACCGCATAGATACCAAACTGCTTTCTGTTGAGGAAAAAGACGATATGGTTAAACGTCATTTCGGGATAGAGTGACTCTTGTTTCGGAGATAAGGACATGACAGACCGAAAAATCAGAGTAGCTGTAGTTATTACCGGTCTGGGTCTGGGGGGTATGGAGACCCGCCAGTTGACTGTTGCAAGATATATTGACAGACAAAGATTCCATCTGGATTTCTACTGCCTTTATGATGAGGATAACAGCCTTATCCCGGAATTTGAAAGGCTTGGCATCAGTGTAAAAGTTATAAAGGTATTCGATTTTTCCAGACCATTCCCTTTAAGAATAAATTTATTTGCTGTTCTGAAGCTGGCCTGCATGCTGAAAAAGGGCAAATACGACATTGTTCACACACAATTACCCGATGCAAACACGGTGGGTAGAATCGCTGCAATCCTTGCATGCAGAAGTACAAGGATAGCGACAATATGCAATATTGAGAAAAGGAGCAATCTTCAACAATTCTGGGATAAACTACTGGGGAAGATGAACGGAAAGATCATGTGCATAACAGATGCAGTTCTTGAATATGACATGAGTTTTACCAGACTGCCCAGAAACAAGTATGTGAGAATTTATAACGGAATCGATATCGACAGGTTCTCCAGAGAAAGTGTCGGGTTTCCTGAAATTGATATTAAAATCCCTGAAAACTCTTTTGTTATTGGATCCGTGGGAAGGCTTCACGAACAGAAGGATTTCAAAACCTTATTGCACGCCTTTAAAATCATAAAGGAAAATATCAAAGATGCTTTCCTGATTATTGTAGGCAGCGGGCCGGAATATGCCGATTTAAAGCAATTGAGTGAGACCCTTGAAATATCTGACAGTGTAATGTTCACTGGCGCAAGAAAGGATGTGCCTGAGATAATGTCCTTTTTTGACGTGTTTGTTTTATCAGCAATTTATGAAGGTTTTGGAAATGTCGTAACAGAGGCCATGAGCATGGAGATTCCGGTTGTTTCAACAAATCTGCCGCCCGTCAGAGAAATAATAACCCCCGAAGAAAACGGGGTTTTCGTACAGCCTGGCAACCCGGAAGAGATTGCCCACGCAATCGAGCGGTTATATAAGGATAAGGATTTAAGAAAAAAACTCGCTTCAGCAGGTCGCAGGACAGTCGTAAACAGGTTCAGCCAGTACATAATGGTAAAAAATATCGAGGCCTTGTATGAAGAGAACTCAAAAATCTGACCTTTATAAACGACACAGGGAAAATTATGAATAAAAGACGTCTGATGCTGATTACCCATGACCTTGCCATAGGCGGCCTCCAGCAGGTTGTTGTAAACATTTGCAGGACCATTGACAGGGAATATTTTGATGTTTCCGTCCTGTGTCTCAGGGAACTCGGTCCGTTCACACCGGAAATTGAAAAACTGGGTATAAAGGTTTTCTGTATTCCTCAGAAAAAAACGGGGGTAGATTATTTTTCTTTTCTGAAAGTCGCGAAGATATTAAGACAGCAGCAAATAGAAATCATACATACCCACAACACTCAGCCTTTTATTGACGGGGTTATCGGAGGTCTCATTGCCGGAGTGAATACAATGATACACACGGATCACGCCCGGGATTTTCCTGACAAGAAAAGGTATATGTTCGCCGAGTGGCTAATGTCACATTTCGTCTACAAGGTTGTCGGTGTGTCCGAGCATACTTCTCAAAATCTGATAAGATACGAAAAGATTTCTCCCGGGAAAATTGTCACAATCTATAACGGCATCGACGGATCGAAGTATGACATTGTTATTGATAAGAAGAAAAAAAGGTCTGAACTGGGAATCCGTGGTAACGATCCGATCATAGGTCTGGGAGTTCGTCTGACGGATCAGAAAGGGCTGACCTTTCTTTTACAGGCAATGCCCGAACTGATCAAAAGATTCCCCGGCATAACGCTAATTATCGCGGGAGAGGGCCCGCTGGAAAACGATTTGAAGAAAGAGGCCTCCGCCTTGGGTATAAACGATAATGTAATGTTTATCGGTCCACGCCTCGATATGCCCGAACTTTTACAGTTATTTGACCTTTATGTGTTGCCCTCCTTATGGGAAGGTCTGCCAATGGTGCTACTTGAGGCTATGGCTGCACGTTGTCCGATTGTGGCAACAGATGTAGGTGGAAATGCCTCCGCCATAACAAACGGAATAAACGGCTCTTTAGTGAAACCAAAAGCCCCAAAGGCCTTATCCGATGAAATAGCCAGGATATTGTCATCTCCGGATATCCTCGAAAAGTATAGACTGAACGGTGCTGCTACTTTTAAAAACAACTTCGATGCCAGGGTTATGACAAACAAATACGAGAAACTGTATAAAAAGGAATTGTTCTAGCTTCGAACAGTATCGAATAAGTACAATACTTCAATGGAATCATCAGTACCTGCAAATAATAGTCAGTTGAAAGAACCTACCCAGAACGAAAGAGGATTTAAGATCCTTTACTGGATATGGGTTCTAATGCTTTTCCTGCCTGAAAGACTCATTTCGTTTTACATCCCCCCCTTACAGTTCTTGAGAAGCCTGCCTACTATTCTGCTGGCGCTGGCGCTTGTTGTCTGGTTCACTTCGAATACAGAAAAATATAAATATAAATGGTTTGCCTTGTTTCTGGTTTCTTTGCTGATCAGTTCATTATTAGCGGAGAATACCGGGCGTGCCAGAGTTGTGCTCCGGCTTGTCCTGGAATACTATATATTGGCTCTTATCACCTTTAGTTTCATAAGCAACAAATATCGAACCGATAAACTTATGTTCCTTTTCATGCTCCAGTTTCTTTATCTTGGCATCTGGGGCATAATTGGCGGAGGGTTGGTCAAATGGGACTATATCCTTAATGAGGAAGATGCATATGGCCCTCTTATGGGGATAGGGGTAGCTTACTGCTATTACTATTTTTCGGTTCAAAAAAAGTCGATGGCCAAAACACTTGCACTTATTGCACTCTGCACCTGCATTGTCGGTGTTGTAATCTCTTTCGCAAGGGGGGCATTTTTAGTATTGGTCGCAACCTTGATTTATCTGCTGGTAAAATCAGGAAATTTTGTGAAAGGCATCCTTTTTATCGGGATAGCCTGCGTCATTATCATAGTTGCCACCTCAATAATATTTCCAGACAATGCCTTCTGGAAAGAAATGCAGACTTCAGCCGAAGGGACATCGTCCGGTACCGGCAGGGACAGAAAAGTTTTATGGTCAATCGCATGGGAAGAGTATAAGGATAATATTATCATTGGAGTTGGTCCGCTAAATTTTGGAGTTGCCGCAGCCCACTATCTTAATAGGGTAAAGGACACTGGCAATTACAGGCCTGATACTATCTGGGGCAGAGCACTTCACAATGCCTATTTTCAAATTTTATGTGAACTCGGAACCTTTGGAATCATCATATTCATTATGATTTTGTATGATTTTTTCAAAACCAACAAGGCAACAATACGATATACTCCGACAAGTTGTGACAGTGAGCTTGATAACCTGACCCTCAAACAAACAAAACATCTGGTGACGGGAATAAAAGTTGCCATGATAGCATTCCTTCTTAATGCATTCTTCTATGACATAATTTACTACAGCTGGTTCTGGATATTGCTCATCTTAAACAGAATGCTTTATATAAATATTTTTCAGGAAAAATTATTTTTTAACCCTTCTCCTTAAATGAATAACAATCGTGATACATTCATAGATTTCCTGAGAGGCCTTGCAATTTTTGACATGATGCTGGTGCACTATGCTGGCTATTTCCCTGAAACGGTTTCAAAGTTCATCACGTACCATGATGTCGCCATGGAAGGATTTCTGCTGCTGTCAGGCGTTATTGCAGGAATGCATTATCTGCCTCTGTTCAAAGCCAGCTGTTCTTCAACCGTAAGGACAATCTATATAAGAACGCTTAAGCTGTGCCTGATTCAATACATAATGATAGTAACCGTCAGCTTGCCGGAATTTATATTGAGAAGCGGAAGTTGTACAGGGATCGGCAGATTCCTCGTCGATTCATTTACATTCTCCAACCAGATAGGACTGATTCACATCCTTCCCACATTCATCCCGCTTTTTATTCTGACACCTTTATTCCTCTATCTCCTTTCACATAATCTCGATTATATATTACTACTGGGTAGCGCCATTTTCTTCCTGATCGCTCAAAGGAATCCCTATCTGTTCAATTACGGCGATAAAACCATTTTCCCCGTGGTGCTATGGCAGATATATTTTGTGGCAGGATGCTGTCTCGGAAAAACTGCGCTCAGAAACGGGTCGAGCATGCCAAGGCATAAAAGAGCCCTGTTTATTGTGTCTCTGATTACCCTTGCAGCAGTATTTCTCTTCAGACACAGCACTTCTATCTGTCCAATGATAGCAACATTCATGAACAGGTATTCTATATCGATACAAAGATTCCCCTTGAACATTTACGGCTTTATCTGGGGTTCACTGCTCTGGTTGTTTCTCTATGCAGCAGGCGCCCGATTTTGGTCTGTAATCAGAAGTACCAGGATTGTCGATTTGACTGCTTTGTTCGGAAGAAACAGCCTGATGACTTTTGTCCTTCATGTGTATTTTGCCAAAGCCATTTCATTTACACATATCCTCTTCGGATCGTACATGCTCGTAAATTATTCAGGAATGATATTGAATATCGGATTGACCTATTATCTTTTATTGAAAAATGAACATGCCCGAATGAACAATCGGCATGGATTGTTTTTCCGGACAACGAGGTGGTTGTTTGCATGAAATGGACCATACCCATCAGGAGCGCTTACACCGGCATTCTGTATTATACCGGTATCCTGAATGGCAGACAAAGCGTTATTCTGTGCTATCATCGAGTCCTGCCGGCTGGAAGTGATGAGTTGAAATTCATTCAACCCGGCATGTTTGTAACAACCGAAACATTCGAAAAGCACATGCAGTATATCAAAAAGAACTACAAGATAATTCCGCTCGAACAATTAATGGAGAATCCCAGGGTTGAAAACACCTGCATCATCACCTTCGACGACGGTTGGTATGATAACTATAAATATGCATTCCCTATTTTAAAAAAGTATTCCATTCCTGCTACCATATTTCTTGCCACAAATCTCATCGGCACAAACACATGGGCCTGGCCTGACAGAATATCATATTATATTAATTCTGCCCCGATGGAACATGTTGAAGACATAATTAACATGATTCATTCTCAAGTTCAGATAATGCCGGATAGATATATTAAAGGTTTATCTT
The DNA here is from genome assembly GCA_036567785.1 of Desulfomonilia bacterium. Taxonomy (NCBI): domain Bacteria; kingdom Pseudomonadati; phylum Thermodesulfobacteriota; class Desulfomonilia; species Desulfomonilia bacterium. The sequence continues at coordinate 177,192 of DATCTV010000028.1, forward strand.
CACGAGGAAACAGGTCTGCTCTTGCCGATGAGCTAATCGGTTATTTGAAAATGATGACCGAGGGTGAAAGAATTTCATTGATGGCTTTAATAGACAACCTCATGAAAGAATTGCTGACCGATCTTAACAGGCAAAGACCCTGGATGACATGGCCGGAAATCATAGAGATGTCCTTAGGCAATGTTTCTTTCGGAGCCCATTCGCATAACCATGTCATACTTACGCAGACAAATATTATGGATGCCACCAGAGAAATTACAGATTCAAGAAACACTCTTGAGGACAAACTCGGAAAACCTGTCGCCACGTTCAGCTATCCCAATGGTAACTATAATAATGAATTGATGCAAATTATCGATAATCTCGGATTCAAACTGGCAGTGACTACAAAGCCCGGCATGCTTGATGAATCAGAAAATTTACTAGCACTGAGAAGGATCCTGATACACAATGACATGACAAACAGCAAACACATGTTTGTATACCGGATTACAAAAAAGTACTTTAATCAGTAAGGCTTACAGATCATAATTTGTGTTTATTCGTAAATTTAATATATTATAATAAGATCAATTGATGGCATGGTAATTGCTGGTGTTGGATATATGATAAAATCATCAACAAAGGAGTTCCAGATGAATCAGAAAATCATTCTAAAAGCAATGCAGGTTGCCATTATTATTACCGCGGTTTCGGCTACACTCGCAGGCAATTTGTGGGCTAAGGAACTTTTCGTTTCTACTACCGGGAGCGATTCTGTTTCTTATGCAAACAATAATATTTCAAATCCATGGCTTACCCCTCAATATGCATGGAGTTCGGCCAAGGCCGGTGACACCGTTAATTTCCGCGGCGGAACATATAACATTACGTCTCTGATAAATACCAACAGCACAGGCAACAGTGGAACAAGCTCGGCATGGATTACCTTCCAGTCATATCCGGGAGAATATGCCACCATCAGAGCAACAGCCTCAATGGATGTGATGCTCCAGATCGCAAAAAACTATTATCGAGTTAAAAATATAGCCTTTGACTGCAACGCCTTAGCTGCCCGTGGAATAGGAATCGGGTGGTATGACAGCAATAACGCCGTAACAGGATTTGAAGCTGATGGAGTTGCCGTCTTCAACTGGCGCACCGGTGATAATGCTTGTGCTTTTTATGTTGGATCTTCGTCTGCGGCGGTCAGGGCGACTGATGTAACGATCAAGAATTGCGCCATTACGGGAGCGTCCAACGCTTCGGGATTGAACCAGAATTATTCTGGGATAATGGTTTTCGGGGCGGATGATTTTCATCTGGAGAACAATGAAATAACACAGGTGAGACACGGAATATATCTCAAGCATTCTTCCATTAATTATTACAATCATGGAGACACCGTTAAGAACAATTATATTCATGCCATGCACCCGAGTGGAGGAAACGGACATGCGTCTATCAACTTGAATACCAACTATACGACTATTCAGAATAATATCCTGGAGACTTATATAGACCTTGGAGAAGACGCACAAACCGGAGGTTCGGTCAATGGTAATTACTGTACCATTGTTAACAACACGTGTCTGAGCGGTATAACATTAAAGAATGACGGCGGAAGTTCAAACAATACTATCAGAAATAATATTTTTACATACAGGACTATTGAGGGAGGAACCGGAAACACATGGGATTACAACATGTATTCCAGTGGTTCGGCAATCGGATTGCATGACCTGGGTAATAAATCACCAGTCTATACAGGAGGATCTTCCCCGTCCACTATATCCGGTTTCGCCCTGGCAAGCGGCAGTCCCGGCAAAAATGCAGCAAGCGACGGGAAGGATATCGGGGCCGATATTACCAAGGTCGGCATAAACTCATCACAAGCATCTCAAAGTGATACAACAGCTCCAGCCAAGCCCGGAGGGGTTTCAGTAAAATTAAAATAACACAATATTTTATCTGCCCCCCTCATCATGAGCGGGGGGCATTCTTACATTTCAAATTGTTGAATACCTTTTGATTACATTTCAAGACCTTTCTTCAATATTCCTGATAAGGAGCCATTATGAATAGAATCAGCTTCATTATCCCGATGAAGAATGCCGGTAAATATATCAGCAGGTGTCTTGATGCTATACTCGTCGAAATGATTCCAGGGGATGAAATCATAGTCGTTGATAATGGCTCCACAGATGATTCGGTATCAATTGTCGGTCAGGTGAAGAATATTACATTGCTCATTTGTCCTGAAGGCACCATCGGATATCTAAGAAATTACGGGGCAAAACATTCTCATGGCGACATCCTTGCATTTATCGATGCCGATTGCGTCATCTCACCGGGCTGGAGGGCGAAGGTAATAAAAAATCTTGAATCTGAAGGAATTGCTGCCGTTGGAGCAAGGTATGAAATCCCTGAAAATGCAGTCTGGATTGAAAAAGCATGGTTTTCACAAAAGACGAAGAAGGCTTCCCCTGCCAGATATATAAATTCAGGAAACTTCGCCATTAAAAAAGAGGCATTTTCACATGTGGGCGGTTTTGATGAAAATCTCATTACAGGTGAAGATGCTGAACTGGGCTGGCGGCTCAATGGCAAAGGATTTATCATCATTGAGGACCCCGGAGTAGAATGCATCCATTTGGGCAATCCGAAAACATTGATGGATTTCTACAGAAAGCAGAAATGGCATGCACTGGGTATGATGGGCACTTTTAAACATTCATTCCTGGATAAGCCTTTATTGATGACCATTGTATTTCTTGCAAGTGTAACAGCTTTTTTAATAACGCTTCCATATCTTTTAAAAAGAAAAAGGGGCCTTTCAGGTTTGCTTGTCTTCTGCGGCTGGGTTCCTTTCATTACTGCAGGGTACCGTTCATATCAGTATCGTAACATGAAGTATTTTTTTCATCTGATACTGCTTTATTTCATATATTTTACAGCACGTTCCAAGGCGCTGATAGAAATAATAAAATGAGCTTTACATGAAGATATGCTCTTTTTCCAATGCCTTGCGAGGCAAAGACTCTAATCTTACCAGATATCAGTAAGAGAAAATAAATAATGACAACAAGACTCGAACATAAAATTGAGAACAACCCGTCAGCTGATTTCCCATCAAAGATTGTCAGGGTCTGTATCACCTCAAGAGATGCCTCTTATCCAGTTGTAATACCAATTAATGAAGTTTTCAGGATAAATGAAATCTTCCATGAGCACACATATTCCATCATGCAGCTGAACAGCCGGAATAAACCCTCAAAAATTATCGATGTCGGGGCAAATATCGGTTTGTTCGCCATATACATGAAATGTCTAAATCCAGAGAATGTCATCCATTGCTTTGAACCTTCTCCAAGCACATTCAGCCTGCTTGAGGAAAATGTGGGCAGTATAAAAGGCATCAACATCTATCCTTATGGCCTGTTTAATTCCGAATGTGTTGCCACGATGTATCTGAACAATGAAAACACGGGAGAAAACTCAATAAAGTCGGGTTCAACCAGGGCTTCAAATTTTAACCCACATTTTGCGTTAGCCATATGATTTAATCTGAAGCAGTTGACGTAAGATAGGATAAGTGCTCCTATTTTTGTTGCTTGAAGACAAAAAGGGAGGAGCACTTAAAAGTGAAGCTAAATGATAGTAGGAAAAGGCAGT